>DNGT01000279.1 GCA_003486165.1 Desulfobacteraceae bacterium | reverse complement strand
ACCAGCGGCGCCCAGTCCGACAGTTTTACCAATTCAACCCAGGATCTTAAAACACTTTTAGGCCTATCAACGACCCAATCGGGAACTATCCAGATCATGGATGGAAACAGCGTGTATCAAAATGTGATTATCGATTTTTCCACCGATTCAGTTGAAGATATCAAAACAGCAATCAACAATGCGACTATCGTTGGGGTTACCGCTTCAATTATTACGGATACCTCCGGAAGCAAAACCACTTACAAGCTTCAGATCGACGGAAGCCAGGATTTTGTGGATGCCCAGAACATGCTGGAAACATTGGGTGTTATTCATAATGGGCAATCAGTGGTTCAAGGCACGACGTCCGAAAACAGTATGACGGTAAACGGGGCGTATATTACTCTGGACAGTCTGATCACCGATATCGATGGATATAACCAATTTAGCGCCGGTGATAAAATATCTCTAGGCCTCACATCCGCAGATCACAGTGGAAGGGATGTCAGTGGAGACATACTCAACATAACGGAAAACACCACTGTTCAGAACCTGTTGGATGCCATTGAGACGGCCTACGAAGCAGGCGGTGATNNGCATATAATGAAGTCATGACCTATATTCAGCAGCAACAGTCCTACGACAATGATGAAGAAGAAAGCGGCGGTACACTGTTCGGAGACGGCACCCTTTCCTCGGTGAAGTCAGATATTACCTCTACCCTTATTCAGTCCGTCTGGGGTGTTTCCAGTGAATATTCTATGATGGGTCTTGTGGGAATCAATCTGGACAACGAAGGACAGTTGAGTATAGATAGTGATAAGCTTGAGGGATATTTAAAAACCAATTTTAACGATGTAAGGAACCTGTTTGCAGCCAACGGTTCTACCAATGCCGGCACGCTCGAGTATGTATTACACTCTAGAGACACAGAAGCAGGAGAATATACAGTCAATATAACCACTGCGGCAACACAGAGCACTTCCACCAGCAATAACGGAACCGTGGGCGAGAATGAAACATTGACCATTATTGACGGTGACAAGGTTGCTGAAGTTGTTTTAACCACCGATATGACCTTCTCCGGTATCAAGAATGCCATAAATTGGGAAATGTCCAAAGTATATATGGACATTACCGCAACAGATGACGGGAGTGGTCATCTGGTGTTAACCCATGATAACTATGGAAGTGAGCACAGTTTTACCATTTCGGAAGATGCGGCTACTCCCGGCAACAAGCTCTGGACCGGAGGAGATCAAACTGTCAACAATGGTGTGGATGTTGCCGGGACCATCAACGGAGAGGCTGCCACAGGTTCAGGACAGATCTTAAAAGGAAATGAGGGAGAAAGCAATATAGAAGGTCTGGCGATCAAATATACCGGCACAGCCGAGGGCCTGGATGTTGGGGAAATCAAATTAACCCTTGGCACTGCAGCGCTCTTTGACAGAGTTTTATTTAGTATTACCGATTCATATGAAGGATATATCGCCTTTAAACAGAATTTTCTTCGAAACAGCATTGATAGTTTCGAAACTCGAATCGAAGAGATGGAGGCCAGACTTGATCTGAAAATGGAGAATATGATCAACAAGTTCGTGGCCATGGAATCTGCGTTGAGTGTGATGCAGAGTCAGAGTCAATGGCTTACCGGACAAATTAATGCATCATATAGTGGATGGGGATGGTAAAGTAATTAAAAACAAATAGTAAATAGAAAATGGTGAACAGTGAAAAGATAATAAAAAATTGATAATAGAGTAAACAATAGAATCTTTTTGAATACATGATAAATCATAATTGGCAATCAACATTAAGTAGAAAAGGGAGGTTGTTAGATGTACTGTAATGGTGTTCAATCATATCGGAAAACAAATGTAACCACTTCCGATCCAGCAAGACTGATTATATTGTGCTATGAGGGGGCCATTGACAGCCTCAAACTTGCGAAACAAAAAATGAAAGAAAAGGATTATGAGAAAAAAGAAACGGCGATCATCAATGCTCAGGATATTATCAATGAACTTTTGTGTTCCCTTGATTTTGAGAGGGGAGGTGAAATCGCTATAAATCTGAGCAGTCTGTATAATTACATGATAAGAAGAATCCTCCACGGAGATGTGAATAGAGATACGGGCGCTATTGACGAAGTCATAGGGATGTTGAATGAATTATTGTCTGCATGGAGGGAGTTGGCTTTAAAAACGGAAAGGCAGATTCAAACTGCACAAGACAGTTTATATTGTCAGAAAAGAGCTGTGGGATCTGGATACATAAGCGTCTAAACAAAGGCAAAAGAATGAGAGATTTAGAAAAAAAGATGTGTATTTTTTTAGAAAAAAAACTGGATACGTTTAGAGAGTATCAATCGGTTACAGAAAAAATGAAACAAACTGTTTGTGGTAATGATGAAAGAAACGAACTTTCCGGATTAATCAATAGAAGGCAGAAGTGCATCAATGCCGTAGAAAAGATCAATTCGTCCATGGGAAAAATCATTAAAAATGATTCTGTCAAATTTTCCTGTATTTCTAAAAAATATAAAGGATTGGTTGAAAATTGTCTGTCGAATATAAAGGACGTGATGACACAGGTTGATCTTATGGACAGAGAATTGGTGAGCATCGTATCAGAACAGAGTGAGGGTATAAAAACAGAGATCCTCAAGATGCGAAATAAGCGACAGGCCGCCAGAGGATATCAAACGACAACGAGATATCCTGCAAAGTTTTTAGACACCAGAAGATAAAGTTTACGGCTTCGTAAAGAGTTTTTTCTTAAGTTTTTGATAAGAGATCCGATAGGCATCATAAGGAGGTGTGGTTATTATGTTAATAGAACCTGTGACAGGATCAGGAAGAAGCACTACTTTGTCAAGTCAGACAGGGGTTCCTGCAGATCAGGGGACGACACAAAGAGGTGATAAAGCTCAAGAGTCTGTGCAAACACTAAGTTCGACTGAACTGTCGGTACTTGCAGCAGATGCCCAGAAAAATATAGATATCATTCATAATGTCAAGCTGCAATTTACGGTGAATAAAGATTCCGGCCGAGTTGTAATAACAGTAACGGACGAGGCTACCGGTGAGGTTGTCAGAGAAATTCCGCCTTCAGAACTTGTCAAATTTGCAGACAAATTTGATGAAATGGTCGGCATGATATTTGATAAAAAGGGCTAAAAAAATGATAATGGGAGTTATTGCCTGATAAATGCCGAAAGTGACGAATCAGCAAATAAATATCCTTATTGTAGATGATGAAAAGGCTGTTGCGGATATTCTCAAAGATTGTATCTCTGACAAGGAGAGATCCGTAGATGTTTGCCATGATGGCTTAGAGGGTATCGAACACATACAAAACAATTTCTATGATCTGATCATTGTTGACCTGATGATGCCGAAGGTTGGCGGTTTGGATGTATTAA
>DNGT01000252.1 GCA_003486165.1 Desulfobacteraceae bacterium | reverse complement strand
AAAAAAGAGGATACGGTCATCCTTTCTTCAAAATTTATACCTGGAAACGAGAGAGCCATCACCAAAATTATCAACGATCTATACAGACGAGGTGCCGACGTTATTTATGAAAAGATATCGCAGATTCATGTGTCGGGTCATGCATTTCAGGAAGAGTTAAAGCTGATGATCAATCTGACCAGGCCCAAATATTTTATTCCCATCCACGGAGAATACCGGCATCTGGTTCTTCATTCACGATTGGCCGAACAGGTCGGCATTGTAAAAGAAAATATACTTCTTGCTGAAAACGGTCAAATCATAGAGTTTGATGAAAACGGCGGGAAAGTTCAAGACAGTATTGTAACAGGCCGGGTGCTTATCGACGGTAAGGGTGTTGGAGATGTTGGAAGAAGTGTGCTCAAGGAAAGACGAGACCTCTCGGAAGATGGACTGGTTATAGTGAACATGGCCTTTGATGAAGAGACCGGGATAGTTATATTCGGACCTGAAATGGTTTCACGGGGCTTTGTATTTGAAACCGAAACAGGCCATCTTCTGGAAGATGCAAAGTGTGTTATTCTCGAAATCGTAGAAGAAATAGGCCCTGAAGTTCCGGATCGCGCCAGAAAGATTCGGTCAAAAATATCAAAAGCGTTGAGAAAATATTTTTTCTTTACTATAAAACGCCGACCGGTCATACTTCCCTTCATTTTGGAAGTATAGTACCTGAACCTTGCATGAAAATTTAGGATTGTAACTATTTTATTGAATTGGAAAATGATGCGTAGAGAAATCACTGGGATTTTGCTTTTTTTTCTCGTTATTCTAACGCTGATCAGTCTTCTGTCATACAGTCCGGCTGATCCCTCGATCAATAATGCCCGGTCAGCCGGAAATATCCATAACTTCTTTGGTTTATTCGGTGCACATCTGGCAGGTATTCTCATCGGACTGTTCGGATTTGGGGCATTCTGGATTCCGATTCTACTCCTTTTGACAAGCATCCACTTTTTTGGAGGTCATTCCGTTAAAGCCATCATTTTGACGATTATCGGTGGAGTCATACTGATGATCACTACAGGAAGCTTGTTGGCACTCAAGCACAATCATATCCTTATCTTCGGAAGCAAATTTTCTTCCGGCGGCATCATTGGAATCCCCCTAAAATCATTTCTCGTAAAATATTCAAACGTCGTGGGCGGAGCGATTATCCTGATCCTTTTATGGATCATCGGTCTGATTCTCGCCACCGGTTTTTCCCTGATAAGGTTTGCGAAACGGTCTTGGCAAACCGCTCGCTTTTTCGCNNAATAAAAATCAAATCTCCCAAACCTCGGCCGATAAAGGAAGCTCCCGTTCCGCGACAGGAAGTGTTTGATTTTATGCGAAGCGAATCAGGATTTCAGCTTCCTTCCATAAATCTCTTGGACAATATCAAAGAAGAACTCTCATCCGCTGATGATGAAAATTTGAACATGCAGTCGAAACTCCTTGAANNGGATCGATTAAAGACCCTATTTATTAAATGGAGAGAACAACGCAAAAAATCAAAAAAAGAAAAGCCTATCAAAGAAAAACGGGAAATAAAAATCACATCCCCAAAGCCCCGGCCGATTAAGGAAGTCCCCGTTCCGCGACAGGAAGTATTTNNATCAGAATTGTTGCGCCGATTCCCGGAAAAGCTGCCATTGGAATCGAACTTCCCAATACAAAAAGAGAGCTCGTTAGGTTCAGAGGCATCGTTGCCTCAAGTGCCTTTGAAAAATCAAAATCGAAACTTACCATCTGTCTCGGAAGGGATATTGTCGGAAATCCTGTGGTGGCGGAACTCGACAAGATGCCGCATCTTCTCATTGCCGGAGCAACGGGAACCGGTAAGAGTGTGGCCCTGAATGCCATGATTTGCAGCCTGTTGTATAAATCGACCCCTGATGAAGTAAAGCTCATTATGATCGATCCTAAAAGAATCGAACTTTCAAGTTATGACGGAATACCGCACCTGATTACTCCGGTGGTCACCGACATAAAAAAAGCGACCAATGCCCTTTTCTGGGCCGTACGGGAAATGGAAAGAAGGTATGAACTTTTGTCGGAAAAGAAATCCAGAAATTTGAGACAGTACAATCAGAAAATCGAAAAGGAGAAAAATTCCGATAAAGAGCAGGCATTGGAAAAACTGCCCTATGTTGTCATTGTCATCGATGAACTTGCCGATCTGATGTTGGCGGCCTCAAGAAACGTAGAAGTCGCCCTGACCCGCCTTGCTCAGATGGCNNACACGCCTTACGTTCCAGGTATCTTCAAAAACCGATTCCAGGACCATCATCGATACGAATGGCGCTGAAAATCTTTTGGGCGACGGAGATATGCTTTTTCTTCCACCGGGCACCGCTAAACTCCAGCGTATCCATGGCGCCTTTATTTCTGAAGAAGAACTTATACGAATCATCGGGTTTTTGAAAAACCAAAAAACACCTGAATATGACCAGACCATCCTTAAAGCGCCGCCAAAGGAAGAAGATGAATCTGATACAATAGAATATGACGAGAGATATGATGATGCCGTTGCACTCATTACCAAAACAGGGCAGGCTTCCATATCCATGATCCAGCGCCATTTGCGCATCGGTTACAACAGGGCTGCCCGTATCATTGAAATAATGGAAAAGGAAGGTATCGTAGGTCCGTCGGACGGCGCAAAACCGAGAGAAGTTCTGGTTAAAGGGTATGAAGATATTCCTTAGGCTTGTTATCCGTTTGAAAATTGATCGCTTCAGATCAATTTAAATTTTTCCTGAAAGAACTCGTGGATAATGGCTCGTAATGAAAAACTGATAAATAACATTAAAGGCTTTCTGGACGTCCACGAAGGGAGAGCTTTATATGATATCGCACTGGAAGCCAGCCGTTATGGACCCTGCCTGGAAATCGGGAGTTACTGCGGCAAATCAACCGTCTACATCGGCTCCGCCTGCAAAAAAAACAGCGGCATC
>DNGT01000298.1 GCA_003486165.1 Desulfobacteraceae bacterium | reverse complement strand
GGGCTTCTGCCGAAATCGAAAATCAGCGAGGCCGAAAAGCCCGGATTGATAGAACAAATCAAAGTAGGAGATTCGATTGTCGTAGCTATAGAAGGGGTCCATTCTAGTGAACGTAAAATTACCCTTGCTCCGGGAGATCCAAAAGACGAGGGCGCCTGGAAAAATTTTGCACAAGCCGAAAACCCTTTGTCCAAAAGTGATTTGGCCGAAAAATTGCATCAGGCAATGGGATCCAAAAACAACAAATAGCCGTTGATCTTTTTAAATTTGACTTGCTCTATTTTCAAGTCACTAAGATGATTCGAAAACTGATGAAGATTTTTATTCCGTACGGGGAAGATTCCCTTATTACATCTCGGGGTATTAGAGAAAATTAATACTTTTCGTGGCTGATTTTACTACAAAAATACGTTCATTGTTGCTGCTCAAATCAGCTGGTGTTATGAAGAAACCGTGACGGTCTGGTGAATAACCCAAGGCATAACCGGTAATAGACTCACCATCTGTAAATTCCAATTCGATCTTGCGTCCTGCACCATGGATCGTATCTTCATATTTCTTTTGATAATCCTTATTGCCTATGAAGTCCTTTACAAAAAAGACCGCCTTTAAAGTTTCGATATTAATTTCTTCTATCTTTCCATCCAGACGATTGAGGTGAAAGCTTACCTTATTTGGAAAAAAATCACTGGTATTGCCTTTCATTATCATACCGTCTTTAAATCGTACGATGACCTTGTTGGGATGCATAAATTCTCCATGATGCCGATTGTTTTTCAAATGACTGATTATAGCCATTGTTTATAAATCAAGTGATGAGCCAGAATATAACGGTCCAAAAAGGAGCACATAAGATAAAACCAAAAATGGCGCCTCTGAAAAAATAGCCGGGCTCATCATAAAGATCCATGAGACTTTCCACTGATTCCATGTCAACCGATGACCCAAGCTCTTCTTTTGAAGCAACATGGGATTCTTCAAAACCGATGGCAGAATTAATTGCTTCCATTGGATTTCACCTCCATTTTCTATCATTTTTTATATTAGCAAAACCAGTGCCATCATTGTTAAAAGGTGCATGTTTTGCTTAGATACAATATAATATCAATAAATTAGAATGTTCTTTCAGAACCTTATATTGATTCAATATAAATAGTTATTGCGGCAAAATGTTTTGATTGCGACAAAAAAGTGCCGTATAATAATGGCAAGAGATCAATTGGAGGCATCTGTGACATATTGACATTTGACCCAAAAAGCTTTTAGTTAAGTCTCGTACCCCAATATTGCTAAAAAGCCTGTGAAAGAGCAGCCGGCCAGATGCTCTTTAACGAGTTGCTGGAAATAAAGGGTNNAAAATAGGATTTATCGGTACTGGAATGATGGGGCTGCCTATGGCCCGTAACTTAATAAAAGCCGGATATCATTTAAGCATATATAACAGATCGCCTGAAAAAGCATCCTCCCTGATTGACTTGGGCGTGAAGGTTAAAAAAAAATCTCTGGATGTTGCGGAGCCTGGCGGAATAGTGATGAGCTGTGTTTCTGAAGATCGTGCATTGACCGCTGTTGTGGGAGAAAATGGAGAATTGGCAGAACGTTTGGGGAGAGACGGAATTCATATTTCCATGAGCACCATATTGCCAAAAACGGCGGCCCGGCTTGCCTTTCAACAATCGGGATTTGGCGGATATTATGTTTCTGCGCCGGTCATGGGCCGTCCTGACAGTGTCCTGGCAAAGAAACAGTTGTATTTCATAGCTGGAGATGAAAAAGCAAAGAAACGTGCGATACCATTGCTGGAAGCCATTGGAATGAAAATATTTGACTTCGGCGGTACTCCCGAAAATGCAAATGTCGCGAAATTGGCAGCCAACTTTCTTATTGCCTCAGCCATTGAAGCCATGGCCGAGGCGTTTACTTTTGTCTCAAAAAACCACGGTGATGCCGATAAACTTCTGGAAGCTGTTGGGGAAACGTTGTTTGCCTGTCCAATCTATCAGAACTACGGCAGACAAATCCTTGACAAAAACTACACGGAACCGTTATTCAAACTTCAACTGGGTCTGAAAGATATCCGGTTGATCGCCGAAACCGCTACCGAAAGCAATACACCAATGCGTTTTGTACGCGTTTTGCAAGATCGATTTTCAGCAGCTGTAGCCCATGGTCTATCCAGCTACGATTGGACAGGGATCGCTTCTGAAGTGGAATCAGAGGCAGGGTTATAACCGCATTATAAAAATCAGTTATTAAAAGAAAGATAAAGTAAAGGTTTAATATTGTGGCGCGCGTCAAATTAGCCCCTCTGGATCACTACCAAAGTATTTACGAAACCACGGTTGAGGTCACGGATTTAAATTATGGCAATCATCTGGGAAATGATGCCTTGGTCGGGATCATCCACAGGGCTCGCGTTAATTTTTTAAACAGACTCAGCGCAAGCGAAAATAATCTTGGAGATGGACAGACCGGGATTATACTGGCGGACCTTATCGTCAACTACATGGGAGAGAGTTTTCTTTTTGACAAGTTGAGTGTTGAAAGCAGCATTGGTGAGATGCGTTCAAAGGGGTTTCGCATGTTTCACAGAATTACAGTCCTACAGGGCCGAATCATCGCCTTGGCTGAAACCGGTATCGTCGCTTATAATTACCAAAAAAGGAAAATTGCCGGAATTCCCAAATCATTTGTCTCGAAAATAACGGATTTATGAACAAAGGGTCTCATTAATTTATTATGCAAGATTTAGGTGATTCGATTTAATTTCGGCATTGACTTTGAGAGGGGTTGTCTTATTATAATTATGTTCTAATACATGGAGCATCAAATAAGGAAAATATGAGATTTGTTTTGTACAATATACGTTACGCAGCAGGGATTGGAAGGAAATTTCACCTTCCAGTTCCTTACTGTGGCTATTTAAAGCACACCAACGGCAATCTAAAAAAAATAGTGGATTTCATAAAACCGCTGAATCCGGATATTCTCGGATTGATCGAGGTCGACGCCGGGTCCTTCCGTTCGGAAAAAAGCAACCAGGCAGAATCCATTGCCCAGGAATTAAAGCACTTTCATGTTTATCAATCAA
>DNGT01000091.1 GCA_003486165.1 Desulfobacteraceae bacterium | reverse complement strand
GCCATTAATCACAGAAGGCATGACGTTTCATGCCCGGGATATAGGCCTTAGAATGCACCCCGATGCCATGCTTTATGTGATGCCTGCCAAATCAGGATATATCGGCGGAGATCTAATTGGTTTTATTCTTTCATCCGGTGCATCTGAGCAGAACGACAAGCTGGTGCTGGGTCTGGATTTAGGAACCAACAGTGAAATTTTCCTTGGCAATAAAAACAGAATGCTTACTTGCAGTGCCGCAGCCGGTCCGGCACTGGAAGGAGCGAGAATTTCCCATGGCATGATCGCCCGGGCCGGCGCCATTGAAAGTTTTCGGTTTGAAAATAACAAACTTTACTACAATGTCATCGGAAACATAAAACCAAAAGGCCTTTGCGGCAGCGGTCTGGTTGACATAGGTGCCTTGTTGCTGCACCATGGTATTATAAGCCCGGAAGGTTTAATCTGTCCGCCCGATGGGCACAAAAAAAGAAATTCTATGACAGCAAGAGTGATTCAAACCCGAGAAAAAGAAATCTATGACTTTCTTTTAGCATCTCCGCAGGACAGTCTTGACGGCAAACCCATCGTGCTGACCCAGAAAGATATCCGCGAGTTGCAGCTTGCCAAGGCCGCCATCGCCGCCGGCATCAAAATTCTGCTGAAAACAATGGGAGCCGGCATTGAGGATATTGATGCTGTCTATTTAGCCGGTGCCCTGGGCAACTATATCCATCCCCTTAGCGCCATGCGCATTGGCCTGCTGCCCAAGTTGAATCCGGAAAAGATAATATCACTCGGAAATGCAGCGTCGACCGGAGCAAATATGATTCTTTTATCAAAGCGTTACTGGGAAAGATCCGCTGAAATTGCAAACTCCTTAGAACATCTTGAATTGTCAGGACATACTGATTTTTTCGACAGCTTTATAAAAGAAATGAATTTTCCGACTGAAAATTTGTGGCAATAATTCAGCAGAATTGTCGAGATGAATTTGTATCTCTTAACCATAGAAATTTTAAACGACAACTTTGTCTGAGAAGGAGAAACCATGAGCAATAAGAAAGAGTCCCTAATCGAACGACTGAAAAAGGGCGTCGTTCTGGTGGCTGAAGGTTATATCTTTGAGTTGGAAAGAAGGGGATATTTAAAAGCCGGACCTTTTGTGCCGGAGGTTGTTTTAGAGTATCCGGAGGCAGTCAAGGAGCTTCATCGCGAATTTTTAATGGCAGGTTCCGACGTCATTGTGGCCTGCACGTATTATGCTCACCGGTCAAAGTTAAAAGCCATCGACAAAGAAGACAGGCTTGAAGAACTTAATCTCAAATCCATATCTTTGGCGCAAGAAGTGGCTCGAAAAGGTGGCGCTCTGGTTGCCGGGAATTTATCCAACACTTGGGAATTTAATCATAACGATCCGATTGAATCAGGAAAAATTGTCAGATCCATTTTCAAAGAACAAGTTGATTGGGCCTCTCGTGGAAACACCGACTTCATTATTGCTGAAACGTTTAGCCACTTGGGTGAAGCCTCTATCGCGTTAGAAGTTATAAAGGACGCCGGGTTCCCGGCCGTGATTACTTTCACAACGGTTCATGAAAAGAGCTGCGACGGATATAGCTGGGAAGAAGCCTGTAGAATACTGGAAGAAAATGGCGCCGACGTTGTCGGCCTTAACTGTGGCCGAGGTCCTGAAACCCTCATGCCGATTGTTCAAAGGATTCGAGATAACGTTCAAGGCCATGTGGCCGTGCTGCCGGTTCCCTATCGAACAACACCGAAAGAGCCTTGTTTTTTTGATTTGAGATTGGAGAATTTCAAAAATGCATTCCCGGTAGCATTGGATCCCTTTTTGTTAACCCGGTTTGAAATGGCGGATTTCACCGTAAAAGCACGGGGCATGGGAGTTAATTATATCGGTATTTGCTGTGGCGCCGGTCCTCACCATGTAAGAGCGATGGCTGAAGCGCTGGGTCGCAAAGTTCCCGCAAGTAAATACTCTCCAGATATAAACCTGCATCCTGTTTTCGGCAATCAAGATGCTAAAAAACAACAGTATGTTGAATGTCTTCTCGGTCCCAATGTGCCTATTGGGCTGAATTCGACTTAACCCGGATTTTTCCCAAGTTGGGCCAGATAAAAGATAACCGGCAAACACTTTCCATTGTCGGCCTCCCGAAGCTGTCATTATTCAATCAAGTTAATTCATTAAAAAGTGTGGACAATCGATTAAATTCCACACATTTCTTTTTTATGCACACCATAACATATCGGGTTTTGAGATCAAGCTACAATTCTGAGAACAATTTTTAGCAGCTATCAAGCGCCCGATGATTTTTGTTGAGCTTAAAATTGTTAACCACTACATTCATATTCCCTATTCGTGACGCAGTGCCTCAATGGGGTCCAACTGCCCCGCCTGTCTGGCCGGGAAGTAGCCGAAGATCACGCCCACAGCTGCGGAAAACAAAAAGGCGATGGCGACAATCCCCGGATCAAAAACAAAGGGGACCGCGAGGACGCGTGCGCCTATCGCGGCCGCCGCTACGCCGAGGATGATGCCGATCACCCCGCCAAACGAAGACAGCACGACGGCTTCGACCAGAAACTGCATCAGCACATCCCGCTCCAGGGCACCGATGGCAAGCCGGATGCCGAT
>DNGT01000356.1 GCA_003486165.1 Desulfobacteraceae bacterium | reverse complement strand
CTTTTAATCGTTTCCGGTTGAGTCGGCGAATCCCCATGCGTATCAATACGTCCGGTAAAATCCCTTTTTCAGCCAATTCGATGAATATCTTCATAAGATTTTCTTTTTTCACTTTGACGAATTATTTAGCTTTAGATTACCAGCGTTGGGGAACTCTACGCATATCTTTTGTTGAATACCCCATTGAATCGATGCGGCTAAGAATTTCCTCGAGCTTTGAATCAGGAAGTTCTGGTTTTCTGGCCATCACCCAAAGATATTTCTGTGAGGGAACCCCTACCACGACCCACTGGTAATCGGGATCGATATCCAAAATTAAGTAATCAAATTTTAAGGGCCAAAAAAACTGTATCTTTAAGTGGGCATTCGTTGCGGTATTGTGTATCCAGGCCTTTTGTGGATAGGCTTTTTCTTCGCCATCAAAGCCTCCTTTGCGCATACGAAAATCTACGTCTATACGTTTTTCTTTCTCATTCCACGTATAGGTTTCAGTGGAGTTGTAGGCCTTACTTTCCACAAAAATTCCCCTCGCGGAGATAACATACCATTTGCCAAAATAACGATTCATGTCAACATAGGAAGTAGTTTTGGTAAACTTTACACCTCCACATCCTGTTAAAGACAACACACACAATAAAATCAAAATTTTTTTCATCTCTTCAAAAATTCCTCTTTTTTTCTATTAAGATAATCATTCACCTCATGTTCCTGATAGAAAAACCAAAATAATGGTGTTAGGCGAATCTTAAACTTATCTTCCCAAAAGGCCAATTTTAGACCAACTCTCGTTTCTCTAAGATATCAATACAACCAAAATGGTTTGACAACAAAAAAATGGCAGAGCCTCTTATGAGACCCTGCCGTTGAATGTATCTTGCGATTAGCGTTTGTATAGCAAAAATAGTTTGTGCCGTCGTAAACTCTTCCATGACCGAATCTACAATTTGCATGTGGCGGTTACTTTGTTCATACAGCTTGTTATGTAGTAGGCAATAGTAAGAATGGTGATGGTTGTTCCGATCATAATACACCCCCTGTTTTTTTATACATTAACTTATTCATGTTCGATATACGTATGTCATTGTTGGTTGGTCATTTACCAATAAGATATGGCTGGGACGTTAAAATGCAATACTGGTTAAATGAGGTTTTAATAATAGGTTATAACTATCATATAACATCGGGGTTTTTGGTTATCTAAAAAAGACAACTCTATGGTGTTGGTGGATGATTGTTCAATGCGAAGGAATGTATAATCTCAATCTAAACAAACACGGCGGAAACTATAAATTGTGGTGGACATTTAAGCCTTCAAACTTTTTATATGTTGAGATAACCGGAAACAATCGAGGGTATAAAAAACGGTGATAACTTGATAAAAAAAATTTTCAGCAAAAAAGCATTTCAACCTCATACACACCTTGGGAAAGCCTCGTTGTTACTTTGCCACATTTTTGCGCCAGTTTTAGCATCCCGGTATTTTCCGCCAAGATGTCTGCTGTAAAACCCTTCAGCCCTTTTGACTTTGCATATTCAACCATCCGTTGCTGCAGAATTGAACCCAGCCCCATTCCCTGCCATTCATTTAATATCATATAAGCAACGTCCGCCATATTGGTCGAAGGGTTCACCATATAGAAGGAGCTGCCGATTATTTTTTCTTTTTCTCGCTTCCCATTTGTAACAACAAAGGCCATCTCTTGGTTATAATCAACATTGCAAAGATGTTCTGCTTCAGAAACTGAAAGGGATTTTAAACTCCTGAAGAATCGAGTATAGACATCTTTCGGAGGGAGTTTGTAGAAGAGGTCCTGGAGCCCCCTAACATCGCTCGCTTTGGATGGACGGACAACTATTTTTGTGTTGTTTTTTAACAAGAACTCTCGTTCCTCTTCTTGAGGATACCAGCATTCGAAAGTTCCGTCCGTCTTGCATTTCAACTCTTGATCTGCACGCAGATATCCCAGTCGCTTTGCTTCTTCCAATAACCAAAGCCTGAATGAGGGATGGGCGATTTCGATAAGCGACAGTGCTTTTTCACGCATAGTTTTGCCAAACAGATACGCGGTTCCGCATTCGGTAACAACATAATGGACATCGGAGCGGGGTATGGTAACGCCTTCACCCACATTTAACTGAGGCCGAATTCTTGATTCCTTTCCGTCTTCCGTCGTCGAGGCAAGACATATGATCGGTTTTCCTTCCGGAGAGTTGGCCGCCCCCCGCATAAAATCGGGCTGAGTCGATACACCGCTGTAGAGCTCTCCTTCAAACTGATCAGAACATACCTGGCCCATGAGATCGACTGCATACGCCTGCGTGACAGATACCATCTTGTTATTGCTGCTGATTACAGAAGGTTTACATACATATTCAATAGGATAAAATGAAAACAGCGGGTTGTTGTCAATGAGGTCATAAAGTTTGCGGGTCCCTAAGCAGTAACTGGTGACTATCTGCCCGGTATGGATAGATTTTGCCCGCCCGGTAATTACACCCTTCTCGATCAAATCAACAATGGGTTCAGTAATAACATCGGAGTGTATTCCGAGGTCACGGCGATCCGTGAGATACTTTAACATTTCATTGGGGATTCTACCCAGACCGATCTGTAGGGTAGATCCGTTATCAATGATACGGGCGACGTAACGGGCAATACGCTCTGAGATGGAGTCGTCTACGTGTGGATGTTTAAATTCAATTACCGGACTGTCCACAATAATTGCCCTATGGATGTTATCCATCGAAATAAAGGTGTCGCCGAAGGTTCTTGGCATATTTGGATTCAATTCGGCAATGACTATTCCCGCCTTTTGAATTACAGCGTGAGTAATGTCATTAGAGACTCCAAGACTTACAAATCCATGTTGATCCGGCATTGTTACCTGAATCAGGGCCACGTCGATGGTAAGTCCACCGTTTTTGAGAAGATTTGGCACTTGGGCGATGGAGATCGGGATGTAATCTCCCTTGCCCTGTTTAATTACCTCTCGCATATCCTTATCAACGAAAAATGCTTTGTGGTAAAATTTTGTTTTTGGAGTTAGATCTTCGAACGGAATGGCCCCATTAACCAAAAAATGATACATTTGCACATCTTCAAGATGTTGATTCAGATTCTCTAACGCTAGAGTTAGCGTTCTCGGAGTAGCGCATCCCGTACCCACGAAAACTCGATCTCCTGGCTTGACGCAGGAAACGGCGTCTTCAGGTGTTGTTATTTTATCCGTGAAGTTAGACATTACATTATTGCCCAAGAACAATTCGGCGTCACTCCCAGTTCGCTTTTTTCCGAAAAAGTTTTTAACTGAGAATTTGCCTTCCATTTGCTTACCTATATGATCTTACAATATCCTACTTAATTGAGCCATCGGGGAGTTTTTCTTCTAAATCCTTGAGTGTCACCCGGAATAGATGATCTTTTTTTAAANNCATGGAGCGACGATTTAGAAAAACTCCCCTACCCCTCACTTAATTATAACTATTTTAGCCCAGATTCATCACATAAGGCATATTTTTAGTTTATTTCAGGTCTTGCATTTCTTGAGATAACATGTGAACCCCAAAAAAATATAGCTTATCCAAGCCTGGCATCTCTTACCACGACATTAAATCTCTTAGACCGTTAAATATAAACATCGAACTGAAAATATCAAGTGACGCATCCCTGTCCTAAAGGATGGAAAGGCTTCAGAGTAAGGAAGGAAAGGTGTATTGTGACATTCGAATCTTTCAACCGCAGAAACATATTTGGGTAGACGCTTCGCCCCAGTACGATAGTTCCTCCTTACGGGGGGAAGGCAGGGCAGGCGCAGAAATTGGGCAAAAACGCCATTTATGAATGGAAATTTGGTATATCCTCGAGCGATTACTCCCCTTCAAACTCGGTTAACGTAAATGCTTTATATTTTTTTATCTTTTCCTTACCATTAAGATCAGGAAGTTCTATAATAAATACACATTCAACGATTTCACCTTCCAGTTTTTCGACCAGCCTTGTTGCTGCGGATATCGTGCCGCCCGTGGCGATCAAATCATCTACGACCAGGACCCTTTCACCTTTTTTAATAGCATCTACATGCATTTCTACGACATTATTACCGTATTCAAGGGTGTATGACTCGCTGATGGTTTTATAGGGTAGCTTCCCCGCTTTCCTTACAGGAACAAACCCGACATTAAGTTTATAGGCCAGCACCGCACCGAAAATAAACCCCCTTGCATCAATGGCGACCACTTTTTCAATCTCCATATCCCGATAACGATTATAAAGCATGTCACACGTTTCTTTGAATGCCCTGGCATCCTGCAAAAGGGTCGTAATATCCCGGAACATCACTCCTTTAATGGGCCAGTGCGGCACGGTTC
>DNGT01000391.1 GCA_003486165.1 Desulfobacteraceae bacterium | reverse complement strand
GGTGATCCACAAACTCAGGCTGAGCGGTGCCGATGTATTCGCCAAGGATCGGCGCATACAGGTAAAAGGGACGAGTGACATCGTGAGCGTTGATATTAAAACTTTGCCTTATCCGGGATTCCCGACAGATATGCAGGCTCAGTTTATGGTGCTGATGTCGGTTGCCAGCGGGTTCAGTATGATTTCGGAAACCATTTTTGAAAACCGTTTCATTCATGTCAGTGAATTGAAACGCATGGGGGCGGATATTAAAATATCAGGAAACACCGCCATGATTACCGGTGTGCCGATGCTGTCCGGTGCGCCGGTTATGGCATCGGATTTAAGGGCCAGCGCGTCGTTGATTCTGGCCGGGCTGGCGGCAAAAGGCACCACCGAGATCAACCGGGTATATCACCTGGATCGTGGATATGAGAAAATTGAAAAAAAGTTTTCTCAACTCGGGGCGGCTATACGGCGCGTGAAGGCTTAACCCGAATATTTCACGTATCCGAGACGCCCATTTGCTGCGTTATCAAGAGCTTGCAGTAGTCTACTACGGCTTCGCCCTTGAATGCCTGGCAAATGAACGCCTCGGATACGTGAAATATCCGGGTTAGCTTTATTCCATATTAACGGGGAAGCAAACCCAGTAAATACGACAAGCTTATATCAGCCCATTAAATCTTTCTGAACTTTTTCAACTCATTCTCATCAATCATTGCAATGGAAACCACGACATTTTATTCCCGTCCGGTTATTCCCCTTCTTTTATCGATGATTTCAGGAATTGTCGTCGGCGACTGGTTGCCGGGGCACGGCGCATGGATGATTATCGTTGTTTCGGTATGTGCAGCCACGCTACTTTTTTTCATTCGAAAAAAGAGAACGCCTAAACTTTTCCCCATTGTTCTTTTGGTTGCCCTGGGCTATCTGTCCATACAGCCATGGGTTTCCCCTGCATTCCCTTCCAACCATGTCATCCATTTTATGGACACACATCCGTGGAAAATAACCGGTGTTATTGTCACATCCGATGCCAATCATCTAAATCGGCAAAAGTGTATTCTTCGTACAGAATTCCTTGAAAACAAAAGCAAGCCCTTTCCTGTGAAGGGAAGAATCCGTTTAACTGTTTCAGGGGATGCGCCCAATTTGTCAACAGGGGATCGGATTGTTTTTTGGGGTAGAATCAGATCAATCCGCAATTTCAACAATCCCGGAGGATTTGATTATCAACGACATATGGTTTTTAAAAAGATTTGGGGTAGTACCTACGTTCCGGCACATAAACTGACCCTGATCGAAAAAAATGTGGGCAAAAGGGTGAGTGCCATCATCTCGGGTGCACGTCATCGGATGTCCAATCTTATCGATCAAATTGGAGATAAAGAACAGCAGGGCGTGTTAAAAGCGTTGATTGTGGGTGACCGGAACTCGATATCTCCTGAATTGAGAACGTCATTCAACCGGGTCGGCGCCGGACACCTTCTCGCCATTTCAGGACTTCANNTTTTTTTTATTAAATGCCTGGACGAAAAAGGGTGCTGTCGTTTTATCCATTATTCCAGTACTTGTATATGGTCTTCTTTCGGGAATGTCGCCGTCCACCCAACGGGCGGTGATCATGGTTACCGTATTTTTGATGGCGTTTTTATTTGAAAGAGAACATAACCTCATTAATACATTAGCAATGGCGGCAATGATAATTCTGATTGTTCATCCGCCTTCTGTTTTTTCANNCCACCTTGGCCATCCGGCCAAAACAGAACCCGGAAACAAAAATGGTCAAAGGCGGCAATAAAACTCTATTACTTTTTCATAACGTCATTTTTTGCAATATTAGGTACGCTGCCCCTGGTGATGCGTTATTTCAACCAAGTGTCGCTGGTAGGACTTCCGGCAAACGTTATTTTTATTCCTCTTATCGGTTTTGTGGTTGTTCCATTGGGAATAATGTCTGTATTTATATATCCATTGACAGTTTCCGGTGCATTGGTTTGTCTCAAAGCTGCCTCGGCGGTTTTGGAATACGTCATAACGATCATCAATCATATATCCGAGTGGACATTTGCGGCAATAAATACCGTTACGCCGAATTATCTGGAGATATTTTGTTTTTACGTTCTGTTTTGGGTGCTGCTGAATCTCAAAAGTGTACAAATCAGAACGGCGTTGGCTTTAAGTAAAGACCACAGCAGTCAAAGCAAAAATTCAATTCAAAAACCGGTGGTCATTGTTGGCCTGATCACGGTTTTAGTGTTCAGCGCAGATGTGGGTTACTGGTTGTATCAGCGGTGTTGGAGGGATGATTTCAGGGTAACCATGATCGATGTTGGACATGGGAATGCCTCGCTGTTGGAACTTCCGTACGGCTATAATATGTTGATAGACGGCGGCGGATTCTCCGACAACAGGGTGTTTGATGTGGGGGCGAGTATTGTTGCGCCTTTTTTATGGCAAAAAAAGATTCGGCGTATTGATACCCTGGTTCTCTCCCATCCCAACAGTGATCATTTAAACGGCCTGATATATATTGCCGAAAATTTCCATGTTAAAAATGTGTGGACAAATCATGAAACCGCTAACACCTATGGATATCAAATGTTCATGGAAACGATAAAAAAGAACAACATTCAAGTGCCGGCGTACAGCAAGATCACCGGTGTTCACGATATCGGTGGTGTTCATATCGACGTATTATATCCTCCAGTGAATTTTATTGAAAAAAAAGAGATAGAAACATGGCGCAACGTGAACAACAATTCACTGGTTTTAAAGATCTCATTTGGAGCGACATCATTTCTGTTTCCCGGAGATATCAAGGCACAGGCTGAATATGCACTGGTTTCTAAAGCCGGAGACAAATTAAAGAGCACGATCCTTTTGGCCCCGCATCATGGCAGCAAGACATCGAGTACCGAAAATTTCCTGGAAAAGGTGGGGCCTGAAACGGTTATTATTTCATCCGGATGGAAATATAAATTTGGATTCCCGCACCTGTCGGTTTTAAAACGATATCAAAAGAAAAGTTGTCGAATACTTGGCACAGCCCTTAATGGTGCCATATCCATGTCCACAGACGGCCAAGCACTGACGATTCATCCTTATATAAGCGATAATAAAGCATCTCTTGGTAACATCCGCTGAATGTTCTTTGTAAAGATAACGTTAAGAATAATTATAAAGAAACTGTATTGTTTAATCAGAAATGCTATTGAGGATCTGCAATCTAATCCCGGTATGACCATTTTCCTCTCTTTATGTCTCAGAGTGAAATTGCCGTACACCATGACCATTCATTGATCTAAATTTTTAGAAAAAACTCTAATCTTGAAAAGCAAATAGTAATTGAATATATCTACCACCTAAACCGAGTGTTTCAAATAGTAATGAAATTTTAAAAAACTGAATAAAGAGCAGGGGAATGCACAGCGATCTGGTTGCCAGTGAAAATTATTTGTTGAACTCATGTATGGAATTTTCTGCCACTTATATGGCAGTTTCCATGCTTGAAAACGATCTGAGCAAAAACATTTCTTTAGCATCATCAAAGACGGTTAATGCTTTGCATAATGTTATCATTAAAAGAGTTCACTCTTCCCAGAGACAATCCTATTTTTTATAC
This sequence comes from Desulfobacteraceae bacterium, assembly GCA_003486165.1. GTDB lineage: Bacteria > Desulfobacterota > Desulfobacteria > Desulfobacterales > UBA11574 > UBA11574. The sequence continues at coordinate 8,140 of DNGT01000391.1, read as the reverse complement.
AGAAAAGCGGCCAACACCCTCTCGTTTCTTGCGTCCGCCTGTGAAGATCCGGGCTTGGCGGCAGAATGTATAAAGCGTCTTAAACATATTGTTGCTGATTCTGTCGGACCTTCACATCGGGCGGCGGCTGAGGCATTGGGCTCACTTCCATTGAAAATAAAAGGGCCATCTTTGAAGGAACAGAGCATAAATAAGGTTACTTCGATCCGCTGGGATGATTTATGTCGTAAAACAGGTTTAAATGAAGACTGCGATATGAAATGTATCGGCCGGAGTCTTGTATTTTCCATAGCGAGTGATCTTTTGTTTGTCATAAAATTATCAAGATCGGATTCCGAGAGCATAGGGTTGAATCGTGAGGCATTATGGATGGAGTATTTGCAGTCGGTTAAATATGAATTTCCGATAAGATTTGATATACCGATACCGCTTAGGTTTGGGGAAACGCATCTATTCAGACTTACAGATGTTCCGGATAAGCTGAAAAAGAAAATGATTATAGATATGGATTTCGCCATAGGATTTATGGTCCATCCCGACTATTTTGTTTATCCGAATCCTCTTCTTGATGAAGAAAGAGTTGGTTNNATACAACGGCAAAGGCGGCGCGACGACGGATATTATGAATGGCCAAGAGGGGGAAGGCTGGATAGATGGCTAATGTCATGCCGTTATCCTAATTTGGGTAAATCAGGTGTCAGAGATTTTGAGCACCTTGAGGCTGTTTCAGGATCTTCTCCCAAGTATTACAGGCTTATCGGAAACCATTTTATGAGTATTATTCTTATATGTGCAAGCTATTTCCGCAATCATCATCCTGAACGGACAGGTTTTGATAAAAAGGGATATCCCATGGATGTAAGGAATCTTTTCTGTCCTGATTTAATGCAAGAGTTGATAGAGGCTTCGTTTAACTCCTATTATGAAGGATTCACAGGAAGAAAAATAGGTGATCGTCTGCCGGTTGATTTTGATAATTTTGTTTTGCGTTCCATTGATGAATTCGGAGTCGATCAATACATGGAGGAAATTTTCAGAGCAACCGATCAACAGGAAATGAGCGATGATGAATTCAATGAATTTTTGTTGGAGCGCGGATTTACCGGGGACAACATAAATGGCCTTTCAAAAGGTATGGAAGATATAACAATTATGACAGGTCCACATCTTGGAGGGTTTAATCAAAGAATTTCTTTGCCGGAACTTATTCACTTTACAGGAACTGCCACTTCCTATTGTATAGGTGATCGGTATATTGTTGATCACAGCCTTGACGGTTTAGTAAAAAGTCCGACTTCTGCGTTGCGCTGTATTCCTCGTCATTGCGGCGTACGATAAGTACTCCTCATTCCTCGGAATTTGCGTGCCTTGAATTTGAAGCTTTTTACTTTGCCGTTTAATATTAATTTTTTACGAGAGCATCGAGCCTTGTTTGAACAACTTGAAAAACAAAACAAATTCATTGGGATATCGAAAACGAAATCTGTTTTTATTTGTTCATCAAATCTTCAATCTCATCGGTTTCTATGGGAATGTTTTCCATGAGATCAACCGGGCCGTCTTTGGTGACCAGAATGTCGTTTTCCAGTCGAATGCCGATCCCTTCTTCTTTTATGTAAATTCCCGGTTCGCAGGTAAATACCATGCCCTCTTCGAATTTTCGGTATTTACTCCCAACGTCGTGTACGTCCAGGCCCAGGTGATGAGATGCGCCGTGCATGAAATATTGTTTATAAAGAGGATCGTCCGGGTTCTGATTTTCAACTGCCTTGGCATCCAACAAACCCAGTTCGATCAACTCTTTTTCCATAATGACGCCAATGTCTTTATTGTAAGTTTCAAAAGTATTGCCCGTTGTGAGCATTTGAATGGCTGCCTTTTGGACGCGAAGCACTGCATTGTAGATCTCTTTTTGGCGCGGGGTAAATTTGCCATTTACCGGGATTGTTCGCGTCAGGTCCGAGGCATAGTTGGCATATTCAGCGCCAAAATCCATCAGCACGAGATCGCCATCCCTACATAGTCGGTTGTTTTTGACATAGTGCAAAATGCACGCATTGGCCCCTGAAGCAATGATGGGCGCATATGCAGGCCCTCGCGATCGATGGGTTATAAATTCATGATAAATTTCCGCTTCGATCTCGAATTCCCATATCCCGGGCCGGATAAAGCCAAGCAATCGCAAAAAGGCTTTTTCGGTAATGTTGCAGGCCTGTTTGATCAATTCCATTTCTATCTTGGATTTGACGGGCCGAATGTGGTGCATAATGGGCGCCGATCTTTCGTATTTATGCAAAGGATATTTTTTTTTACACCATTTTAGAAAACGGGCGTCTCTGGTTTCAACGAAAACATCAGCCCGTATGTGTTCATTGGAATTCAAATAAATCCGGTCAGCATCAATAACCAAACTTCTGAAAATGTTGTCGAATTCCCGGGCCCAGTAAACCGTTTTGATTCCGGATATCTGCGACGCTTCTTCTTTGGAATGTTTCGGTCCTTCCCATATGACAATTTCTTCGTTGGTTTCTTTAATAAACAGAATTTCTCTGTGCTTTTCTTCTCTGGCATCCGGAAAAATTACAAGAATACTCTCTTCCTCATCAATTCCGCTTAAGTAAAAAAAATCTGTGTTTTGAATAAAAGATCGTACGCCGTCGCCACTCGTCGGCATCACATCACTGGAATTCAAGACGGCAATAGCATTGGGTTTGAGCTCGGCGCAAAATCTTTGCCGGTTTTGAACAAACAGCCTGCTGTCAATGGGTAAATATTTCATGAGATTTTTCCTGCCTTTTTTGGACACTGATGGACACAGATTGTTAAGATTTTTAAATTAAAAAAATTGAAGCTTCTTTAAATTCGACTTGTTTCATACAATATGACAAAAAAGTATCTGTGTATACCTGCCCGCTCGGCCTTGCAATAGCAGGCGGGTCTGCGGAAATCTTTGTCCTACTTAACCAATACAACTCCATTACATTTAAAGTACTTATTTTTACAACTAATTCACCATACCAATAAATAGGGGGATGTGGCAAATATAAAAAAAGCCCCCGAAAAAGCATTGTATTTTTAGACAGAACCGGTGTAAAAAATAAAATCTTACATGGAACAATATATACTATCTCTATAAACAGGATAAAGAGGAATTAAGCATGAAAGAAAAACTCATAAAAACTTTGGATCTGGAAAACGGATTACAATTGAATGTATATGATGCATCAAGAGAGCTGGTGGGCGATCGCTGGCTGGTGTCTCTGATCGTCCGGATGGATGTTCCGGTGACGGAAGCATTGATAAAAAACAGCCGGGGGTTCATGGAAAATATTGATGAAATAAAGGATATGCTTGGTGAAAGCTTGCTGTATGAGAAGAAAAGGGAAAAAATTTTTGTGGATAAAACCGAAAAAGAAACGGTGTTTAAAGAATTATGCGATATGTTCTTTAACAGCTCGCTGAATTACTTGTCGAAAAATGCCTTCCCTAAACAATACATACTAAAAACTTACAAAGAAGAGGTGAAGAAGAAGTCATTGTTAAATGCGAGTAAGAATGTAGGATAACATAATGAAATTTCAATTTTGTCCCTTTTGTGGAGACCGGTTGCAACCCACAAAGAAACGAGGTCGGAAAAGAATGTATTGCCATCGATGTCAATGGACGCATTATAAAAATCCAACCGTCGGCGTAGCGGTTATTATATTAAAAAATAACGAACTGCTCTTGGTGAAACGGAACGGTTCCTACGATGGAATGTGGTGCATTCCCTGCGGACATGTTGAGTACGATGAAGATGTTCGGGTGGCGGCCCGACGGGAGTTCAAAGAAGAAACAGGGCTGGATGTTGAGATCGGGCCTGTTTTTGCCGTTCATTCGAATTTTCACGACCTGGAACATCAGACCGTGGGGATATGGTTTATGGGAACTCGTTCTAAAGGGAAAATAAAGGCCGGATCCGATGCCAGTGAAGCAAAATATTTTCCGTTGGATGATTTGCCGCCAGAAATGGCGTTTCCAACAGATCTTTTGGTTTGCGAAAAACTCAAATTTGCATTATCGGGAATTCGCCACCACCCGTGATATACTCAGCGCATCGAGTTGATGCTTTAGCCCCGCCATTTTCTGATTAAAGTTTTGGAGGTCGTCTTTTTTGACAGGTCCAACCGATGGAATGTCTTCTTTGAAAGGGTTAATCTGCCTACCGTTTTTCCAGAATCTATAGCAAAGGTGAGGCCCGGTGGCCAATCCGGTGGACCCTACATAACCGATGATGTCCCCTTGTTTGACTTTTACTCGCGGCTTGATTCCCCTGGCGATTCTGGACATATGAAGGTATTGGGTCGTATAGATCCCGTTATGTTTTATTTTGACATACCTGCCGTTATTTGAATCGTAACCGGTCCTTATAACAACGCCATCACCGGTACTCATGATTGGCGTGCCGGTTTTGGCTGCGTAATCAACACCAAAGTGAGATTTATATTTTTTTAAAATCGGATGGAATCTTCTTTTAGAATAGCCTGAAGTAATCCTCGAAAATTTTATGGGTGACTTGAGAAATGCTTTTTGTAGACTGTTTCCGTGTTCATCAAAATAACTGTCATGATCATCCTGTTCAAAATAAAAAGCATAATAAAACCTGTCCTTGTGATAAAACCTTGCGGCTTTTACCCTTCCAAGCCCGATAGGTTTTCCCTTAATGAAGTTTTTTTCAAAAATCGCCTGGAAATTGTCCCCCTTTTGAAGATGATGAAAATCAATGGTCCATGCGTAAATTTCAGATAGTTTGACGGTAAGTTCAGGATCGATCTCTTTTTCCGTCAGGGTTTCCCATAACGACGATTCAATTGATTCTGAAACGGTTTTTGTTTCAATACAAACCGGTTTTTTCTCTAAAGAAGTAGTTGCCGGATCTTCGAGTTTGAAGACCACGTAATCCACAGGATTTATTTCGTACACAAAATAACGAACCTTTTTATCAGAGTCCATGGTACTGATAATACAAAATCGATTGCCGGCCTGCATCTTTCTGACATCAAATATGGCTCTGGATGAAAACGCCACATTATGGATGACATCGTTGGGAACGTTAAACTTCGATAAGATATCCGAGAGATTCTGATTGGGTTGAACGGTGTCTTTGGTAAGGAGCAGATCTTCACAGTTGATACCGTATTCAAGACGCTGCTTTTTTAAGACAGGTGGGTTTTTGTGAACAGGTGCTTGGTTCTGCTCCTTGACATCAGAACATCCGCAAATACAAAAAATAAAAATGACCAGGACCGTTGAGATTTTCCGATTGAATGTTTGATATACAGTCACGAGTTCTTTATTATATATTCGAGTAGTGTTACCTTTTGGACGTTTGAATTGGGGAGATCGTAAAAGACTTTTTGCAGTTAATCAATACTTTATTGACACTATATGAATATAAACATAATATTCTGATCAATTAATTGTATTTTTTTTCGGCATAACCCTCAGAAATCGAATATCAAAAGCTCACGAACTCAAGTTCAGATGGCCATAACAAATGCATTTTCGGCAAATAAAACATGGCAAGGCTTTTATAACAGTAAAATTTATTCCGAAAACAAATAGGTGAAACATGAATCTTCAAGCACAGATCAAAAAGGACTTATCCGCTGCAATAAAAGAAAAAAACGAAAATAAAAAAGATACACTTCGAGTTATCCTCGGAGAATTCGGGAGGCTTTATAAAAAAGAGCTTTCAGATGATGAGGTGGTTAATATATTGAAAAAATTGATTAAATCAGAAAAGGAAGTTTTAGAGCAAAAAGGTGAGGCAGCGGATTCAGCGTTTATTGAAATTATTAAACACTATTTACCCAAAATGGCCACTGAAGAGGAAATTAAAGCGTGGATTCAACAGAACATTGATTTCTCTCAATTCAAAAATAAGATGCAAGCCATGGGATTGATTATGAAGCATTTCGGCGCAACGGCAGATGGTAATTCCGTAAAAGAAATCTTACGAACGATCTAAAATCAAGGCTTGATCCTCGCTCAAATCAGGTTGAATTTCTTTGGTATACTGTTCGATAGCCTTCAAGTACATGGTTTTTGGATATAAGCCTGTGAGGGAAAAAACATTTTCTTTGTTTTTAACAAAAGCGACATGGGGGATGCCGGTTACGCGAAACGAATTCATAAGTTCGCGATGTCGATCAGTATCAATCTTGTAGATTGATACAGTTTCACTTTTTTCTTTGGCAATTTTTTCAAGAATAGGGGTAAGTTCTTTACATGGAGGGCACCAATCCGCGTAGAATTCTAAAATCAACAGACGATCTTTAGATGTATCAATGAGTTTATTGAGTTGTCCCACATTGTCGATGCTACGGATAACAGCATCATTGACCGGAGGCTGAGTTTGGCTGCTGGCATCATTTTTGCATGATACAACACCAAAAAAAAATATAATAACAACGAGCGCACAGAGTCGTATTTGAAGGATATTGTATCTTAAATTTTCTTTCATATTTAAATATTCAGTCGAACAGCATGTGTTGATTTTAGGGTATTTCATAAATAGAATACCTGACAGCGATTATATTTGCAAACAAAAAAAACGAGAAACCACTTAAACCCTCAGATTGAAAGGAAATAGATTATTACTCAAGGTTCATATCGTTGATTAAGAAAACATAGGCGACGGGTTTCCTTCAACCAAATTCACTTGAATAAGACCCGTCCAAATGAAATTAGATTAGTCTTCAGCCTATAGCTCCGTTTCCAGCCACAAGGGCCTACAGGCCGGAGGGTAGGGCCTACGCCTCGGAGAGCTGAATAAAAGGGGGCGAATCTTGAAGGCCTTTGTGTTTGGCGATTGACTATTTTTGTTTTAAAAAAGGACAAAATATGTCCACGAGAGACAACGAATACCGTGATGGCGAGAATCCATATTAAATTTTTAATTACAGGCATTTGTTGCTTCGCATTTGTCATGCTTGCAGTGGCTACACCCCTTTATGCCGACATCTATGTTTATGCCGATAGTGAAGGGGTGCTTCATTTTACAAACGTGCCCACATCATCCACATCATCCAATTATAAGGTCTATATCAAAGAAACCCCTAAAAAACCGTTAGAATCAGATACCACCGACTTATATGATCATGTTATTTCAGAAGCATCTAAAAAGCACGGCGTTTCTTTTTCATTGCTGAAAGCACTGATCAAAACAGAATCGGATTTTGATCCGCGGGCGGTTTCAAGGGCCGGAGCAATGGGGTTGATGCAAATTATGCCGGAGAATATCAGGAAACTTGAAATAAAAGACCCTTTTGATCCAAAGGATAATATAATGGGAGGTACGCGGTATCTAAAACAATTGATCAATCGTTTTAACGGGAAGCTGCATCTGGCGCTTGCGGCCTATAATGCAGGCCCCGGAGTTGTTGAGAAGTATCAGCGGATTCCCCCTTTCCAAGAAACAGAAAATTTTGTGAAACAGGTGATGGAATATTATTCTATTTTTAACAAAATCTAACTATTCAATTAAAGATCAGATCTTTTTCTACTAAGGTTCCCTCTTTGATTACAGCCTGTGTTTTTCCTTTGTTTGTGATAACAATTTTGCCCCTGATGGCCACATTGCTTTCAAATCGAACATCTCCTTTGACGGTCAATGATTCGCAATTCGTTAGTGACGGTACGCCCCTGGAAAATCTTTCGTCAAAAAGATCTATTTTACCATAGTATTTCGGATCAAGATCGATCTGGATGGTTTTTGTTCCAGAATTTGGATTTGCAATCAGATTGTTTTCTGCAGAAAAGACAAAGCGGTCGGACCGGATCGCTAAAAGGTCATTGCATTTTTTGACCGGTAAAAAACGTGATGCGGGAACCTTAATGACAGCAGCCCCTTCAAAAAGAGATATGGCTGCGCCCATGGCGGTCTCGATCTGAAAGACCTTTGGGCTGTTTTCATCTCTGGGGTCAAGGGTTTTGGGATTGCGGATCATCGGGAGCTTTACAACCCCGCTCTTTTGAATCAACTTGTGAAGTTCTTTGAGATTTATCCAGATGTTGTTGGTGTTGAAAAATCCATAACGCTTTATGTCTCTGAATGCGCTCAGTTCATTTTCCGGGCACTGGGCCGACTCACGCAGAA
>DNGT01000067.1 GCA_003486165.1 Desulfobacteraceae bacterium | reverse complement strand
ATTAAACATATGCCTGCGGTTATTATTTTCGCATGCCCCTCTGGGGCATAGGCTCTACGAACCGGGGCTTGATCTTGAGCTAAAATCCCAATTTATGGATCGACACTAACTATATATTTTCCCTCGGGGTTTTTACTGTTACCTGAATTTCCCAATGTGAAACAAATGTAACAGAAATTGTGATATTCATTTCATAATTTTTGAAGTCGTTGCTTTTTAATTTGTTCTAACCAATTGAAATATATGAGATTAAAAAAATAATCCTTTCCTGCATGATTTTTGCATAACAACAATAAACAATTTAAACAACACATTCATAAGCAAGCCGAATCTTTTGCTTGCTAAACTTCTATAGAAAGATTCAAAAATAATCTGTACTTATCATGATTCAAATATTGCCCGATAACGGAGGCCGGAGGTCAGGTGCGGACAGGAGGGAGTTTAGTTATACTTCTCACATACCCGAACGGAGATCTGGCAAAGAAAGAAGAAGTGGTTTAGATCGAAGACAAAAACCAAGAACATACAAAGAATTAAGATAGGTTAAGAATAAAATATTAATGTAAAAAACAGTGTTAATAACGGCGCAAGCCCTTTTAAAAAGAGTTAAAAGCAAATCCCGCTAAAAAATGGCGGGATTTTGTTTTTTGGCTGTATAGCGATCTGCTGCATCTTCGACTTAAATCAACCACAGTTTCCGATGCTTGATGCGCGCAGGTAAACTAAGATCATCTATCGTTCGATCCCGGTTCGCGCTTTAACCCCTTGGTTATAATAATGTTTGATTTCTTTTACATCGCTGACCAGATCGGCCATTTCTACAAACGCTTCAGGAGCCCGACGACCGGTCAAAATGAATTCGACATTTTTCGGTCGTTCGTTAAGGAGTTCGGTCACTTGTTCAGGTGCAATTAAATCAAACCATACCGCTACGTTAATTTCATCGAGAATGATGATGTCGTATTGATGGGAATGCATTGTTTTTCGTGCTTGTTTAAGGCCTTGTTGTGCCTGGTCGATATGTTTTTGCGTTATTTCTTCTCGATGAACACACTCTATATCTCCATACTGTTCGATGGTGATACAGGGATGATCGCGTAGCGCTGTCAATTCACCATAGTGCTGGCCTTTCATGAACTGACCGATATAAGTTTTCATTCCATACCCCGCAGCTCGAATTGCCAATCCTATTGCTGCGGTGGTTTTGCCTTTACCGTCGCCGGTATAGATGTGGATGTATCCTTTTCTGCTGGTTTGTTTTCCCATTTGCTCTTTTAGTTAGTTGAGGGGTCTGGCAGTTTTTCTAAATAGTTGCTCCATGGATAATCTTTTTTTAAAACGTGTGAACTCGTGGCAAGGGCTCGTAAAGAAAGAACAGGGGTCAATCTTTGAAAAATCAATAGGTTTACCATACAATCTTCAATTTCTTTTAAAGACGCGATATCGGCATGCGCCTGCTCTTTCTAAAGATCCCTAAACCACTCATACAGCACCCGTTTTTAAAAATAGATCATACATTCCGGTCTCCGAGGCGTAGGCTCTCCAAGTTGGGGGCTGATACTCAAGGATTTAGAAGAAAAGCCCCCCGAGGTCTTAGTTCGTTTCCATTTTTACTCAAATTATTGTCGATTCATTCCGATTTGCTTCTTCTATGCCGGTATTCTTTTTCTCCAAAGACCAGATGGTACAAGCTGATCGAAATTTACAGTAAATATCTGGATCACTGGACTTAAGACATTCTTCGCACATGTATATCGTATACTTTGTGCATACATTGCCGGTTTCTTTGTTTGGATGGTTTCTGCATCTTCCCATTTTTAGACTATTATTATATTTTTTTTAGCAACTGATTGGCTGCCGTCAATGTCGGATCCCATGTGGGTCCAAAGGGCGGGGCATACGCCAGATCGGTTTGAGAGTAGTCTTTAACGGTCATTTGGTTATGAAGTGCAACAGCAACGGCATTGATCCGATGTGCGACGCCTTCCTTGCCCACCATTTGGGCCCCTAAGAGACGTCCGGTTTTTTTATCACCAACCATCTGGACATGAATGACTGATGCACCGGGATGTGCGTGGGCCCGGGAACGGGTTTTGATCGTCACTTTTACTGGTTCGAAACCAAATTTCTTGGCTTCGTCCACGGCCAGACCGGTTCGAGCTACTTCTAAATCGAATATTTTAAAAACCGCGGTACCAGCAACTCCCGATAGCTTAGCATCCTTTCCGCAAATGTTATCAGCCGCTGCCCAACCGGCCCGGTTGGCTCTTAGGGCCAAGGGTATCCATGTTTTTTCGCCAGTGACCACGTGATATGCATCCGTACAGTCTCCGGCGGCATAGATGTTTTCATTGGAAGTCTGAAGTTTTTTGTTCACGGCAATGGCGTTTTTTGCGCCGAGATCAAGACCTGCTTGGGCGGCCAGTTCGCTGTTCGGTTTTATTCCAAGGGCTGCCAGCACCATATCGGCCTCAAGATCAAGATCCGAACATATGACCTTCAACCGTTTATTTTCAAAATCGATTTTTTCAATGGTGTGCCCCAGGTATAATTTTATTTGATGGGTTTCCACTTCATTTTTGATCACATCGGCCAGTTCTTTTTCCATCCAAGGCAGAAACGCCGGTCGAGGTTTGACCATATCAACGTCTATGGATCGGGTCCTGAGGGCCTCACACATTTCAAGGGCGATATAACCCATTCCGATGATAACGACTTTTTTGACATGATTGGATTTAATATATGCTTTTATTTTTCTTCCGTCATCCAGACTTTTTAAAACCATCACCCCCGGAAGATCAAAACCCTCCAGATCCGGAATGATCGGAGAGCCTCCGGTTGCAATCAGCAATTTATCATAGGAAACGTCAAAGGCTTTGCCGTCCAAAGATGTTCCGGAAACAGACCCGCCGATCGGGTCAATGGATTCAACACAATGCCCGGTTAACACATTGATATCCTGTTTTTCGATGAATACATGGGCCTGTCGAACCACTAGGTCTTCAATTTTTCTTTCGGGATCTGCAATATTATACGGCATGCCGCAAGCACTGTAGGAAACATCCATGGTTTTTTCCAGCACCGTAACGTTGAGATCGGGATTATTTCGCTTCGCCCTGCTGGCAGCACTCATACCGGCAGCGTCACCGCCAATGACCACAAAATTCATGAAACCCTCTTAATTGAATATAATTAATAATTAGGTTCAAAATAATCATCAAAATAACAATTGTCCAACACTCTGTTCAACCCTTTTTTTATGAAAATGATGGAAGGAAATTTGAAACAGCATGTCAAGAAGCTATAAAAAGTAAACTTGACATTGAAATTTTTTAATCATAAATTTGCCTGGTAAATGTTTAGAATGAACTTAACATCAGGGAGTTGTGCTATGGCCTCGTTAAAACGTGATGAAAAAAATCAATCCGAAATTTTATCTAAAAAATATGCTGGAGATCAAAAACAGATGCTTTTGGATTGCGGGTACTCGGAAAAGGCCGTTCAATATTTTATTGAGCAGCCGTATATGGGAAGTCTGCCGGATGCTGATCAGATATCCGATATGCTGGGATCCTGCGGGGACACCATGAAAATCTTTCTTAAAATCGATGATAATACAATCTCGGATGTCAGATATCAGGTGCTCGGCTGTCCGGGTGCGATTTCCGCTTCAATGGCTGCTGTGGACTTGGTTAAAGGCAAAAGTATTGAACAGGCCAGAAATTTGAATGACGGAGATGTGTTCAAACAGCTTGTCGATATTCCCGTGAAAAAACACCACTGTATACAGCTTGCCGTCAAAACGCTTCATAAGGCCATTGATGAATATAGAAACGGGCACAGTGAGTTAAAGGATGTGAAATGCCCGTCGGTCTGCTCTGCGCCGCAAGACTGCTGTAAAAAATAATTGGTTTTTCTATGATATTTCTTCATAAAATTCTGCAGGAGCGAGTTCCTTAAACGTTCCTTTATCGTGGCTTGCCAAAAACCTTCGGATATCCGTACACAGATCGCATTTATTCAAATAGAAATTTCTTTTCGAATTGAAACCATAATTAGAATACGCCATATCATGTAATCCTCTGATTCCGGATTCTGCCAGCAGGGTTAAAACCGGATATTTTTCTCTGGAAAGCGGTTTCCCCAAATCTTCTATTGCAATGCCGATTCCCGAACAGAGTCCAGGGATGTAGTTGCCGAATAAATCTACATGGAAATGGCTGGTATCGGAAAGCTGATTTCTGCAACTTCCAGGGTTCTTTGTCAGAGTTTGTTGTGCGGAACTTCCAGGAAACTCGGTTCTGAAAGTTTCCAGGGCCCGCCCACCCATATGCACCCAGTAACGCCTGAGAGTATTGACCAGATAATCCTTTCCGAATTTATCGGAAAATTCTTCAAATGTATGGGTGGTGTTCGGTTCAAAGGCCGAAAGATCCTTGTAAAAATCGTTGATCCAGGGAAACAATCCGATGCCTGCCTTTCTTCCGGCATCGATGACGCCTTTGACTTTTGAAAACGGAATAAATTCATTGTGAAAAGGACTGATGGAAATCAAAAGGGTGCTCAGACCGTTTGATATCAGACGGTCCAGAACATTAACTGCGGATTCGGTATCTTTAAACCAGGAAGAATTGGTCTCCACATAATCGATTCCTATTCCGACCTTATTTGCGACCTTTAAAATGTTTTCCAGCTGTTCCGGTCGAAGCATGGGTTCACCCCCGCCGATGTGCACGGACCGGCAACCCAGTTCCAAAATCCGGATAAAACATTTTTCAGCGGTTTCAGAATCAATATATTCTTTTTCCCAATTCGGACTGCAATTATACAGGCAGTGTCTGCACCGGGATGTGCAAAAATAGTTGGTGATTAACCCGCCGGATAAGAGCTTGCGGATCGTAAAGTCATTCATTATTTTTTAAAATTTCTACTAGAATTGTATTTATTAAATCGCTCCTTGGCGTGTGCTTTTTTCAACTCGATTCCATTGTACCAAATAATACTGATATCATGTAATGATTATTTTGGAAATGTTTTAATTTTTTATATAAAAGCTTCTTTAACAAACAACGTTCATGAATTGAAATTGTGTTTGCAAAAGACTTTTTTTGGGGTTAAAATTTTGGTACGGTTACAATAATTTTAAAACTTTAACAGATATGGGCTACAAAGAAATTTCATTGAAGTTGCCGCCGGGTTATGCCGAGGATCAACTCAAGAGACGAATCGGCAAGGAATTAAACATCAAGGCCTTTTCTTATCAGATAGAGAGCAAGAGCCTGGATGCCAGAAAAAAAGATAATATTCACTGGTTGATCCGGGTGGCTGTTTCCTCCGAAGAACTCAAAGTGACCCCTCGTCTTTTCGTTCCTTCATTGGAGATACCGTACCAGAAAAGAAAAGAAAAAATACTGGTGGTGGGGAACGGCCCGGCCGGGTTTTTCTCAGCCTATGTGCTGCAGAAAGCCGGTTTTCAGACAACGCTGATTGACAGGGGCGCCGAGGCGACAAAAAGAGAGGCCGGAATCAAGCGATTTGAAAGGAACGGAATTTTTGACCCTGTCGGCAACTATGCGTTTGGCGAAGGAGGCGCCGGTACGTTTTCAGACGGTAAACTCACATCCAGATCCAAACACATATCAAAGGAGAAACGGTTCATTCTCGAAAGCTACATTCAAGCCGGCGCTCCTGAAGAGATTGGTTATATGGCGCATCCCCATATTGGAAGTGATCGTCTCAAAATCATTGTTCAGCATTTGCGGGAGCAATATCAAAAGATGGGCGGAAAGGTCTATTTTGAAACACTTTTCGAGGACATGAAGGTTGAAAAAGACCGCGTCGCCGAAACGGTTACTTCCGCGGGATCATTGGATGCAGATATGCTGATTATTGCTCCGGGGCACTCTTCCTTTGAGACCTATCGAATGCTGAGCAAAAGAGGCGTATCCTTTCGAACCAAAAATTTCGCCATCGGGAGCAGGGTAGAACATCTGCAAGAAGTCATCAACTTGGCTCAGTGGGGCAAGAAGAAATTGCCGGGTGTCAAGGCGGCCGAATACCGGCTGACATACAACTGCAAAGGAAATCTTCCGGTGTTTACTTTCTGCATGTGTCCGGGAGGAACCGTGGTGCCGGCAACAGCCTACAGCCACAGCAATATCGTGAATGGAATGAGTCGCTATTTGAGAAACGGAAAATTCGCCAATGCAGCCTGCGTGGCGGCGGTAAATCCTGATAGGCTGTTACAAAAAAATACGACGCCGCTGGAGGTGCTCGATTGGTTAGAGGCGCTGGAGCGCCGGTTCTTCGATATTACCGACAAGTACGAAGCTCCCTACTGCAGTATTAAAGATTTTATCGAAAAGAAAGAAACGGCCGTCAGGGTTGAGACCAGCTATCCGCTGGGTTTAAAACCTTTAGCCCTGTGGGAAATGCTGCCCGCT
>DNGT01000470.1 GCA_003486165.1 Desulfobacteraceae bacterium | reverse complement strand
CGGCGTCGCGGTCATTGGAAAGGTGCTGATAGCTGCCGGTTACTCGGTAGGTATCATCGCGCAACCCGATATCTCCAGTGGAAAAGATATCGGCCGGCTTGGCGAGCCGAATCTTTTCTGGGGAATTACTTCAGGATGCGTGGACTCCATGATATCCAATTATACGCCGACGAATAAACGTCGAAAGCAAGATGATCTGACCGGCGGCGGTCTAAATATCAGACGACCGGACATGGCGGTTATCGCATATACCAATCTTGTTCGCCGATATTTCAAAAAGACAAAACCGATTGTTATCGGAGGGATTGAAGCGAGCCTGAGACGCATCTCCCATTATCATTACGGGTCCGACAGTATACGACGCTCCATTCTTTTTGACGCCAAGGCAGACATTCTGGTCTATGGAATGGGGGAAAAAACGACACTTGAACTGGCAGAAAATATCCGGCGGCGTCGACCGGTTATGGATGTTCGCGGCATCTGCTATATTGCCTCGGAAAAAAAAGAAGGTTACATAGAACTCCCATCCCATGCCCAAGTTGCGGCGGACAGCGCCAAGTTCATTGAAATGTTTAAGATTTTTTATAAAAACAACGACCCGATAACCGGAAAAGGTCTTTGCCAGAAACAGGACAGCCGGTATCTGATCCAGAATCCGCCTCAGTTTCCGTCAACGAACGCGGAACTGGACCATATTCATGAACTGAAATATGAACGGGACGTTCACCCGTATTATGCAGACTGGGGGCCGGTACGGGCACTTGAAACCATCCGGTTTGCCATCACGACTCACAGAGGATGTTATGGCGACTGTTACTTCTGTGCCATATCCTTACATCAGGGGCAACGGATTGTGGATCGGAGCAAAGCGTCCATTCTGAAGGAAGTGTCAGTTTTAACCAAACATCCCGAATTTAAAGGTTACATTCATGATGTCGGAGGTCCCACCGCCAATATGTACGGCATCGAATGCCAGCGAAGAAAAACCAAAGGCACATGCCGCAACAAGCGCTGCCTGACACCAGTGGTCTGCGAAAAGTTGGAAATCAGCCATCTTCCCCAGATTGACCTGCTGAAAAAAATCAGGCAGATGCCGAAGGTTAAAAAGGTTTTCATCGGTTCAGGAATACGCCATGATCTGGTGCTCAAAGATGAAGCATACGGCCTTCAATATCTTGAAGAAATTATCCAGCATCATATTTCCGGACAACTGAAAGTCGCACCCGAGCATTGCGAAGATCATATTCTTGCGCTCATGGGAAAACCTCCCATCGAGAGCTTTCTGGAATTCTTCCGTCATTTTGAAAAGCTCAACCGCAGGATGGGGAAAAAACAGTTCTTAACCTGTTATTTTATCGCTGCCTATCCGGGATGTTCACTTAAAGACATGGCGCGTCTAAACCACTTTGCCCGCAGGGTCCTCAAGTTCAAACCCCGGCAGATTCAGATTTTTACGCCCTCTCCGTCGACGCCGGCAACCCTGATGTACTGTACGGGGAAAGCCTATGACAGCGGGAAACCGATTTTTGTTGAAAAAGACAAACGGAACAAGGAAAAACAAAAAAACCTGATCCTCAAAGGACGTTCCGGTTGACGGGCCGACAATATCTTGGCCCGGCATCCATAAAAAAATGACCGCATATGAAAATTGCGCTGATATATCCNNCCGTTTCTCGACCACACCGAACAGATGGCTTGTGCCACACTGTCCCGTGCAACAGAAGTTGCCCGCGGTCTCCCGGATAACATCGACGACGCGGTTGCTGTCATGGGTGATCGTTCCGGAAAACGATTTTTTGATCCCGTTTCTTTATGAAACAGCGGTGGAGGTCCTCGAAAGCGCACTGGAGAGGATCAGTGCCGCTTATACCCCCCTCTCCCTTGATTTCAGCGCATACCGCACGCCATTTTCATTGCTCGACATTCGTGAAATTCAGAAAGATGCCCGGCCGGAGCAAATCCATTTCATGCGTATTTTTCCCCGAATAACTCCTGAGGGTTGTTTTCATTTTTCGATGGATAAAACAAGGACATCGGGCGTCAGGCGTTTCAGAATCTGAGTCATTGCCGGACCGCCGACAGTGATATGCAGGTGCGGTAAGCTGCGGCGAAGGATATAAGCCAAGGCGTATGCCGGCTGAATCTGGCCGGGAAAAGCAACGGAAATACCCCTGGACAGGCGCCCTTTCAACGGCCCATTCGCTTCTCTGGTACCGTCGTTTCGGACCGGATGTTTTCCGGAAAATATCACATATGCGGTTGCCTCAGAAACCGGTTGCATCTTCCAGATGTCGGAAAGAAATCGAAAAGATTGCAATGGCGTCCCAAGAAAACGAAGAAAATATCTGGCATACGCTTATTTATAAAAAACGGTCTGTCAGTCCCAAGGCTTATCGACAGATGGCGGCGCAAATTTCCTCAATACCAAACCCTTTAATGGATAGACTGCCGAAATTTCATGTGTAAACCAGATCTTTAGGCAGCCTTTGAAATGACCTTATGCACAATGGACGGTTGAGAGACACTCGGCAGTTTCGGCAGTTGGACAACCTTGGCCGGTTCGCGGGTCAGCCAACCGGAGCTAGGAGCCGTTACCAGTCCCCAGAGAGAAATCCAACACAAGCCGAACAACCAAAAAAAAGCATAGGGTATCGCCCAGCGCCAACCGAACCACCCCCCGTAGCGACGCTGATAAACCAAAGCAGGTAACGCGGCGCTAATGATACACCCCACCGCCATGATCACCAGCGTAGGCACTGGAAACAGATAAAGTTGCGCCGCCACAGCAAACTTGGAGGCTTCTCCCAAAGTCATTCGGAAAAATTGGGTGATGCTGAACAGACGTATCCAGCCGCTCCCGCTATCAGAAGGGCGAAAGCGCCCCGTGATAAAAGAGAGCATTACCAGGTTTTCACGCACGTTGCTGCGGGCCCATCTTAACAACATTCTGCGCAACCCTTTGAAAGTAACTGGTATCTTGGTCATTACTATGGCCTTGCGCTGATAGACCACGCGAAACCCGCAGCCCAGAATCAGGTTGGTCAGCGCGCGGTCTTCACCAATAGCGGCGGGATGGCCCATAAAGGTTTGATTGATCCAATTTGACAGATGGGGGGTGACCACCTCAGCCCGGTAAGCTGAAAGTGCGCCGGGTGTGCAAAATACCCCACCGTAAACGCTTTGACCGGAACGAATGAAATCAAAGGCGCAGGCAAATGAGACATCCAGCATTTTGGGAATGACGCCTTCACTGAGATTCAGTACGCGCACATTGCCCGCAACCCCGCCGACACGCTGGTCACTGACCAGTGGACTGACCAAATGGCGAAGGGTGTCAGGCAGGACCTCGGAATCCGAATCGATGGTCACATACACACTCCCTTTCGCTTGACTAAAACCAGCCATCAGCGCATGGCGTTTGCCGCGGTTAAAAGGCTGNNACTGTTCATCACCGACCGAACGGTATCCAGGATCTGCCGTCCTTCGTTGTAGGCCGGTATAACGACGGTAATGGTCGGTAAAGCACCGTCAGGTAAAGGTGCATAAGACCGGTATCGACAGGCAAACCAAATACGCCATACCAAGGCCAATAGCGTCCAAAGGGTCAATCCAATGGCAAAATAGTTTTTTGTCGACCAGGATTTCACAAAGTCCCAGGCTTGTGCAATTTTCAGGGCTTCCACCTGCCACCAGGTCAGCACCAGTGCGGATAATAAAGTGAACAGCAGCAGCCAAGGGAAAAAAATATCTGCTTTAAAACGGTATGAATTAATTTTATTTTCCATATGTTATCTCAAATTAGATTTTATTTTTCAATGTACAGCCCCCATCAAAGAGGCCGGGATGTATGTCATGCTTTCATTCAAGTGTCAATATCAATCTATCCTGTTTTTCAATCTTTTTATAAATTTTCCTCCGATGATGATGCAAAGGAAAAAGGGATATGAAAAAGTTTCTGTTTTTAGAAAACGTATTTGTAATGCAACAGATATGCCAAGTGGAACAAAAACAATATCTGTCTGATATCATAAGTTTTATCATTCAAAGCCGCCTTGATGTCCGAAGGATTTTGAAGGAAAATTCATACAGTGGCTGCAACGGAAAAATCTAGGAATCACGCACAACCTCTTAATTATCTCCGTATTATTATGTGTAGGAAATGACATACACCGAATCAAGGGTTGATGGTTCGACTTTTATGCCGATGATGTACACAGAAAATTGTGCAATTAAGGTAAAATCAAACAGATGCCATGGCCAACCGAAAAGCACCATAAATTTTCGTTCCCTTCTTCACGGTTTGTTGCTTGACAAAAACCCCACATAAAAAGTAAAATATAACACATTGTGCTACTCAAGGAGCTGAAGCGCACATGCTATCATATCTGTCGTTGGGTACATACCGACACACCCCGTTGATAAAATTATAATGCTATTCATTTGGTCCAGAATGATTGATTGCTCATCGCAGGTATTTACCAAGATCATGCGAGTTTAATA
>DNGT01000471.1 GCA_003486165.1 Desulfobacteraceae bacterium | reverse complement strand
ACCTTTCCAATGACCGCGACGCCGATAAACGGCGAATCCACATAGGTGTCTCCTGTTACCAGTATGACGTCCGGAGATTTCCAGCCAAGAGCCTTCAGCTCATTTTTAGTTGTGGGAAGAAACATTCAGAGAAATCCAGGTTAATTCGTGTTTGTTGTGAGATAGATGGAGAAATGCCGTATGCGGAAGAGCGGCAAATTTTTTGATAACGCCATAATGGGAATTTCCCTGGAACTTTACCGTGCAAACGAAATGGCGGCATTTTCCCGAATTCAGCCAAATAGAGACCCATTCCAGGAGTTTTTCCGGATAACAGGCCACATCGCAAAATATCCAGTCAAAGCGGCTATCCTTATCCGGGAGAATTGANNAAACACCTCCCAGAGTTTCAGGTAGGCCCGGCAGGGCGGTCCCTGTTTGATTTCCACAAATCGCACCTCTCCGTGAGGAAAGGCACTTGAACATCGTGCTGACGCCAGAACGAGGTCGGGCGCCAACAAGGTCCAGGATCCCAGCGGGCTTTGGGGGGCAGGTTCCGGGAATCGCAATGGCCGTGAGGAAACGTGCGGAAGTTTCTCCTGGATTAACGTGGATCGACGATGCCAGCGAAAGGAATACATGATCCAGTTGCGCTGGATGGCGCGCAAAGCGTTGGCGCCATCCGTAATGGACCGTATCCGGAGTGTGCGGGGCTCCAGCCAGGTGTTCTGGGCCCAACAGGTCGTTTGCAGCGGTCCGCCGGCGATGATCAGTCGACCGTGAACGGCCTGCACTCCCTTCAGTTCCGCCGCCGCCTGATTGACGAAACCCTTTGGAGCCAGGTAAGCGGTAATTTGGGTTTGTTGCATAACGATGTTCCATTNNATATTTTTCTTGAGTAAACACTTCTTTCGGCTCTCCGATGTAAAGCGTATTAGACGGCAGTTTAACCGCATCATAAACTGAACACGACATACAAACCGGACACTCCTCAATCAGTGGAACCTTGTCCGATTCACCATAGAAAACATTAAAAAGTTCGGATTTATCGGTGTTGCTGCCTGAAACCAGTCCGCAATAATCTGTTTTCTCGATGAGTGAGTCATCCGGAATATTAATGCTGAATTCTCTGTTTTCGTCAATGCCTTTATTGGTATGGTGGGGACCCAATGCTATCGCAAATAAAGGGGGCTTGAAATTAACCCTTGAAACCCAGCCTACAGCCATGAAATTTGCTCTCCCCTCGAAAACAGAGCCTACCAATACCATCGGCATCGGGTATAAAAAAGCCGCGCTACGGTCAATTTTGATTTTATCCATGNNTTTTGGCCTCTTGATGTTTGGCATATATTTCCGCCAATCGATGGGCATCACACGTGATGTCAGGATCATGAAGCTGTCGTTGTAAGTTGTCCGCAATACCTTCTGCCTTTTCTATCTGTCGTTCAATCCGGTTTAGCTCCTTACGTTCTTCGTAGGCCATCTTATGAGGCTTCTTTTTCGGGAGGCTTTGTGAGGTTGCTCCGGATTGAGGTGCGGCGGACAGCCTGTCCTTTTTGTATTGAAGCCATTGGTCATAATCTGCAAAATATTCCGCACCGCCATCCCCATCGAGATAAAGCAACAGATCACAAAGACGCTCCATGAGGAACCGGTCGTGGGTAATGAGGACGATGGCGCCGGGAAATTCATCCAGACTCTCTTCGAGCACCTCAAGCGTAGGAATGTCTAAATCGTTGGTGGGCTCGTCCAATAGTAGGACATCCGCCGGTTGCAACATCAAGTTCGCGATAAGAACGCGGGCCTTTTCTCCGCCGGAGAGCCCGGAAACCGGCATGCCCAGCTGCTCTTTTTGAAAGAGAAATCGCTTGGCCCAAGCAGTCACATGGAAAGGCCGCCCTTGATATATGACCGTGTCTCCTTCCGGAGACAGGGCTTGCCGCAAGGTCTGGCTCTCGTCCGATAGCTCCCTATTTTGATCAAACGTCACGATCTGTAAACCCTCCGCCACGTTTACAGAACCGGCATCGGGAGGCAGTTTGCCATTAAGAATATGGATGAGGGTACTTTTCCCCGTTCCGTTTCGACCCATGACCCCCAGACCCATGCCGGGTGTGAGTGTCAAGCCAAGATTGTCAAAAAGGCGTTTTCCATTTAGGGTTTTTCTCAGGTTTTTCGCCTCCAAAAGTTTTTTCGTTTTTCGGCCGGTGGTATCGAAGGCGATATCAACGCTCCTGTTTTGCGCGCTGCGGCCCTTCACCGTCTCAAGATTTTCCTGTAGCCGGTATGCCTTGTCGATTCGGTATCGCGCCTTTGAGGTTCTCGCCTTGGGACCNNGGACATACTTCTCCCGCTTTTCGACAAATGCGCTGTAATTGCCCTCCACTTTGATGAACCCATCCGGATATCGCCGGTTCAGCTCAACAATCCGGTTTGTCGTATTTTCCAGAAAGAACCGATCGTGGCTCACCAGGACAAAAGCAAAGGAAGCATTTTTTAAGAGTGTTTCCAACCACAAAATCCCTTCCAGATCCAGATGATTGGTAGGTTCATCCATGAGGATCAAATCCGGTTTTTGAAACAGGGCTTGACCGATGGCCAGCCTTTTGCGCCACCCGCCGGAGAGTGTTTTTACCTTCTGGTTCGTGTTGTCCACTTGAATGAGGCTCATGATTTCCTGACGTCGCTTACTGACCTGCCATGCCTCAAGATCTTTGGGAATGGCGTGGAACAAGGTTTCCTCTATGGTTTTTTCCGGATCGAGAACATCCTCCTGCGAGAGGTAATTCATGCTTATGTTTCTTTTTCGCGAAATCTCTCCGGAATCGGCGGGCTCCATACCCGCGAGGATTTTCAAGAACGTGGATTTCCCGGCGCCATTGGGCCCGATCAAGCCCAGGCGCTCATGGTCGAAGACCTGTAGAGAAATATCGGTAAACAGGGGCTGTGCCCCATAAAATTTGCTTATAAAATGGGTGCTTATCAGTATGTTTGAAGGCATCTGTTTCTTTTTTTTCCCGTCCTGCTGCTCTGTAACGGTGTTGCCGGCATTTAAGGGTGCGAAACTTGAATTGTTATCATTATATCAATAGGCTTTTTTTCAGAAACCAGGTTTATCCTGTCAGAATCAGCGATGGGTTATACGAAATTTTGCGATGTCACATCAACGATGAATGATTGTGCCGTGCATACCGACGAGAAGCACTGTCCTGCCAGTTGAACCAACATGACAGCGCAAATGCCATAAGGCCCAGAATCAAGACGGCCGCGTCTACAACCAAAGGGTCCCATGTAAGTCCCGTTAGTTTATCTACATAGTACTTGATGTAGGAAATCGGCAAGTTCGTCTCTCCGAGTTTATGCTTAATCTCCCAATGCCAGTCCGTACAGGGGCAATAGCCCCAACCGTAAAATATTCCTAAACCGAACCAAGACAAAATAGTAAGGCCGGTAGTTATCAAATGTATGCGTCGTGTCCTTTTCCACGCCCAACCGGTTAGATTAAATAGAACCAAGCTGCCATGGAATACGCTGAAGAAATAATCAAGGATCGTGTACATTCACATCCTCATTTGATCCCATT
>DNGT01000032.1 GCA_003486165.1 Desulfobacteraceae bacterium | reverse complement strand
CCTGTATCTTTTCAAGGGGCATGGGAGAAAAATTGTCCATGCCGGGAGGCAATACCGCCCCTTGATGTTTCAACCAGTTGGCCCGGGTTACCACAGCAGCGCCATAAAGAAGGTTCATGGCAACGGTAACCGTATGACGGTTTTCAGGTGATTGGAGGAATGAGCCTTTTACCCACTGATTAAAGGCGCCCATGGCCGGGCCGCACCATATCTGGTAGTCGATTTTTCGTGACGGGTCGCCAGAGTTGGCCCAGTTGGAAGATTGGCCGAGGTAGGATCGAAACACAAGAGCCATTTTNNGCAGCCCGAAGCGGAAACATGGTGCCCCGTTTGAGCACTTGAACCTTGACACCCATTTCAAACATATCCGCTGCCGGGGCCATGGTCACGTCAGCCTGGCCGGCCTCCGCCAGCATCTGGCGGACGGCTTCGGATGTGCCGGCTTCCACGCAGGATTGATTGACGGAACCCGTAAGAATATAGGCTGCGCCCATGGCAAATGCCGCTGCGGCAGATTGGGGGGTGGAGATTCCACCACCGAGACCCACACAGGGCGAATTTTTGAACGTGTACTTTTGGGCCAATTCATCGCGCAGGGCGATCATGGTGGGTAGTAACGAAATCGCCGGCCGGTTGTCGGTATGACCGCCGGAATCCGCTTCTGCGGTCAGGTCATCGGCCATAGGGATCAATCCAGCGAGTTCTGCTTCCGCCCGGGTGATCATGTTTTTGTCAATGAGCTGTGCCAGAAGCTTTTGCGGCGGCGGGGAAAAATATTTTGCAGCCACTTCAACCCTGGAGACTTTTGCGATTACCTTGTTGGGACAAATGATGTCACCTTNNAACCACGGCTGCTTCAAGCTCAGGGTCGTTGGGGCTGTGTATTAAATTAAAACCAAAGGGGATGTTTTGTAAATTTTGCTGCAACCGGTCGATGGCGGATTCGATTTGATCAAGGGCAAGACCGGCAGCCCCAAAAAAGCCGACCAATCCGGCGTTTCCGGCCTTTTCGACCATATTAACCGATGTAATGCCGTTGGCCATGGCACCCACAATGTAAGCATAGCGAAGATGATGCTTGTCCTTAAACTGCTGATCCCCAAGATTTTCAGGGGGCAGCGGCGGTGCATATGCCCGCAGCGGAACAGCAGCGGAGACCAAAGGGGCATCGCCGGCAATGGTGATGGTGCCGCCCCTGCCGACGGCCGGAATGCCGTTGAGATCTAAAAGGTAAACCGGCTGTGTCACCTTCAAAATTGCCGATCGGACAGCTTGCTCACCAGGTTCGGGTTCACTATTTCCAGGAAGCCACCATCCGGGAATATGTTTTCGTTTCGATGATTGCATTTAAATTTCCAATCGTCACAAATAGATCAGGGGTCGAGGAGCTTTTCTAAACCATCGCTACATGGATNNGCCACTCAAACAGCATCCGATTTAAAAAAAGATCATCCATTCCGCTATATTCAAGGATTTAGGAGAAAACCTCTCCGACCCCTCACCTAAATAAAACGCATAACCTAAATCGTCGTATCCTGCATTGGACAGGAAGGATGATGATGTCAAAAGGGTCTGATAAGAGACTTTTTAAGAGTTCATCAGGTTTGATTAATACAATGAACCTGTTCGTGTCAACAGTGGTGACTTAACACCGTGTCACTTTCAAAGACAAAAAGCGAACCGGATTAATTGAAACATGCCATATTGCTTTTTCTGTTAATCAATTGAGTCCATATTGTTTTACCTCAAATAATTTTTTCGATCTACCCATTTACTGGCGTTGTCTAAAGTTAAAAGTGTGAAATTTAAGGAAGTGACCCCTTAGAATCTTCTTGGGTGTAAGAAAGGTCCGGTGCGTGATACAGCTCACATGGATAGTGAGTTGAGGATAAACGTGAACATGCAGGTATCTATTCTATGGGTCCAAACAATTTTGCTGCATCGGGTTCTTTGGATGGCTGTTGGGTGTCTACGGGTCCAAACAGTTTTACTGAATCTGTTTCTATTGTTGACGCTTCGGATTCTGTGGGTTCGAACAGTTTCGGCGACTCGGAGTGTGTTGATGTCTTCTTGGATGGGGAAAATGACGTGTCTTTTTTATGAACCGATGCGCTCACAAAGGAATAGGGCATGGGTTTGCGTGAGGTCAACAGGTCTTCGGGGATGGAAATCGTGTCCCCGACGTCAATCTTTTTAGGATCAAGTTCGGGATTCGCTTTGGCAATGGCTTTCCAATTTTTCACGGTGCCGGTGTACCATTTTGCGATGTGAGAAAGTGTTTCTTCCGGCCAGCGTACCTTGTGTAAATAGAAACGGGGCTCAGGTGTCGGTATCTCTAAATCAGATGGCTTGGGTGCGACAGGTGTTACAGGTTCTGAAACAGAAGTTTCTGGCTTGATTTCAACAGCAGGAGGCGGTTCTTCAGGTGCCGGTGGTAAANNTGTTGTCTGCCACGCACCACTATGACACTCCCTTATAATTTTTTTAACTGATTTAAATATTGTTGTGCCCTTTGATTCTTGGGGTTGTTTATCACGGCTTTTTCAAGATTTTCGATGCATTCCTGTTTTTTCCCCTGTCGTTGTTGAACCACAGCAAGATTAAAGAGCACTTTGTCAAGATAGGTCGGTTTTAAATCAACGACATGAAGAAACATCTTTTCGGCATTTGCAAAATCGTTGGTTGATGCATAGATAAAACCCAGATTATAAAATGCGTCAGAAGGACGGTAATTTAGATTTGCAGCTTTTTGATAGGCTGTTATGGCTTTTGGGTAATCTTTTGATTTTGTATAAAGCCTTCCTAAATCAAAATGGGCTTCAGCGTTTTGAGGATCAGCCTCAACCGCCTTGGACAGTAATATCTCCGCTGTATCGGGATTTTTTATAAAGACCGTGTCCGCCTGCCCTCGCAAGGCCTTTGAGTAGTATATCTTGATCGTTGACGCATTTGTTGGGTTTTGCGCAATGAGCAGTTCGAACAATTCAATTGCTCGGTTAAAATTGTTATTNNTGCAGCGCTGTTTTGGCCTGCTCTAAAACATTGGGTTTCGATATTATGGTTTTTGGGGGAGATATTGCTTTTATTTGCTGATCCGGGATGTTTTCGGCAACTTTAATCTGGTCGTTAGGTGAGGTTAAATGATCTTCGGGATTCTTTGGAGATGACGGCGTTGTTTTGAGGGCAAGTGCTGTCGGTTCGGGTGGATGGTTTTTCGTTGTCACCGCTTTCTGATAAAGGCCGGTAATGACCAGTATCATCAAGGCCAAAGAGGCAACAGACGCCCAAAAAAACCGTTTTTTTCGAAAAAGTGTTGGTAAAGATGCAGCAGAAATCCAGGAAAGCAGTCTTTTTTTCATGCGTGTTATAAAAGGTACGACGGCGGTAGATGCCCAAGAAAGCAGTCTTTTTTGCATACGCGCTATAAAAGAAATGATGGCAGAAACCCAGGAAAGCAGTTTTTTTTGCGTGCGTTTTATAAAAGGTACCGCAGCAGAAATCCAGGAAACCAGTCTTTTTTGCAATGGTGCACCAATAGGCCCTTCAGGGCCATCAGCATTATCATTCTGAGTTACTCCGTGGGAGTTTAGGTCTTTGGGGCTGTTTTCAGATTGAGGTAAAATGAAAATCCGATCTCCTGTGTTTTCAGACGATGCCATTTCCACGGTATTATNNGGGTTTCTCCTATGGAATTGAATTGTTGAGCACATTCTGTGATAAAGTCCGGGGTGATTTTTTTGAAACCCCGCGCATACCCTGTTAATAGGGCATGATCGCAAATGGTATTTATAAGACGCGGATAACCCTTTGAAAAATGATATATTTCCTGAACGGCATTTTGAGTAAAAATGTTTTTTTCAGTCCCTGCGACTTTCAATCGGTGTTTGATATATGCCAAAGTTTCATTCTCTGACAAAGGCTCAATCTGATAAATCAAGCTGATTCTTTGTCGAAGGGCGCGACATTCAGGCAAGGCCAAGGTTTGATGTATTTCATTTTGGCCCACAAAAAATATGTTGATGAGTTTTTCTTCCGGGAGCTCTATGTTGGATAGAAGCCGAATATGTTCAAGAATTTCTTTTGATAAGCGATGAGCCTCGTCTATGATGAGAAGGACATNNTGCAACAAAATTAAAGAATTCAATAAGATTAAGCGCAGGGTCTGTTATGTTTGCCACCAGCGTATCTTCTTGGATACTTTCCAATAACGCATTAATCAATGTGGTCTTGCCGGTACCCACGTCTCCGGTAACAAGCAGAAATCCTTTTTGGTCGATAACGCCATATTTTAAAGTTGCCAGTGCTTCTTTGTGCTTTTCACCGAGCCAAAGAAACTTCGGATCTGTGGTTAGCTGGAANNCGGTACATATTTGAATTTTATCGACTTATTGTACGTGTTCACGGAACGTGCTTCACCGCTTCACTCCGATGTCTACGTGTCTGGTTATTTCAATGACTTAACAGCGGTGGCATTCCTGCCCCCTCCGCGTCCTCCCGCAATGTTGCATGATTTTATTCGGACATATCCATAGTGATGTTGTGCATCGACCGCCCATAATTGAACGAAGATGGGCCCCTTTTTAAATAGATGACATGTTGTGAGTCTGATACGTTATTGGATATGTGTTTTTCCTGTTGAAAAGAAAAGTCGTTCATCATTGTATTCAGCTGATTTCTTAAAACTGAATATGAATAGTGACGGGAAGCGACTTCGTAGTTTGTATTTACCATCTTTTCTTTTAGTTCAGGGGATTCGATAATTTCTTTTGTTTTATGAACGGCGTTCTTTGTGAGAAATCCATCCATAACAATCAGTTCAAAACCTTTAGGTTCTATATCTCTGATAAATGTGGCATATCGATTGACCAATACTGGTTTTTTAAAATAAACGGCTTCAATAAGCGCATTGCCGAACCCTTCGCAGACGCTGGGATATGTGATAAACTCTGCACAAGGATAGATGTCCCATAGCGTATATTCTGTTTGATAATTTCCATTTCCATTCCACGGATCTGAAAGTTGTGTCGTCAACATGCGAAGGTCTACCCCATGTTCCAAGGCATAGTCTTTAAGCCACTGTGCATATTCAAAACCCTCGTCACCGGCTTCGTGAGATACAACCAGTTTATAACGGGGATCTTTCAGCTCCTTCACCAGTTCAATGGCTTGCTCAATACCTTTTCGGCGGATGATGCGCGTGGGCTGTAAAACAATTTTATCATCGGGATTTAAACCCATACTCTTTCGAAACGCTAGAATCTTTTGCTCATCCGCAACAGGCGGATGATCGAAATCCAAAACGTTTGGAACAATAATAGAAGAGATTCCCGTGCGCAGAGCCATCTGTTCCAAAGCGTCTGAATTGATGACCACATGCCGGATGTTGGGTATGTTGGGTGGAAATGCCATTCGCAGATAATCGCTCACAGCATTGACCGAGAATCTGTCCCTTTCCCAATAGAAATCATGATGGTGGGCAATGGTGGGGATTTCTGTTTCCGCTATTGTTTCCGCCAAAGCAAGTCCCAGAGAAATGTTAAGGGGTATGGTCAGGGCATTTTCGACGATTAAAAGGTCAATATGAAACTGGTTGATAAAATTGTAGAGCTGAATTTTTAAATAAGATCTCAACCCATGTATCAGTTCGGTAATGGTGTGCTTTCTCCCTGTTTTCCCAAAAATCTGTGAATTGATCCATTGGTTTTGAGTATGTTGAAAATGAGCTTTGGGTTCAAGAAAGCTCTTTTCGGGATCCCGATCCAATTCACCGGCGAACCAGAAAC
>DNGT01000031.1 GCA_003486165.1 Desulfobacteraceae bacterium | reverse complement strand
AATGAGAATATTTTTTGATCTTTGAAAAGTGATGGTTTTGTTTGCTTCATCCAGAAAGGCTTGAAAAGTCTCAAAGTCTGAATGAGATGTTTCAATTGCAAAGAATTCTCCTGTGCGTGGACAAACCATGCCCATGACATTCATGCGCAGATGGTCTCCGTTTTTAGTGACGGTGGTTTTACTGCCTTTGCGGTCCCAGCGTCTTCTGGGGCGTGGATCACCTTCAAAGCCGGACTCATCGGCAAACCATAAGTCAACATCGGGTTGTTCTGAGAGTTGTCTAAGCTTTTGGCGAAACACTTCTCTTTGCTTTTCATCCTGACGATCGGGCCAAGGACGTGGCACTTTTAAGGCAAAGCCCTTTTGGTGAAAAAAACGCACCACCGTTTGATAACTGCATTCGATTTGATAGCTTTTAGAAATATAGCCATGAAACGCTTTTGCTGTCCAAAAGGTCCTTTCCGCTGACTGTGGTGTGTCTATCAGCTTGGTTAGCTCTTCGGCTGTATCGCCCGTAAAGATCGCCGTCCGTCCCGGTCGTTTGCGAACAATCAAACCATCAACACCGCTTCGGTTGAAGGCGTTGATCCATTTACGTAATGCCCGGTTGGTTACTAATAGTGCCTGGCAAATTTGCTGGCGGTTGATACCAACAACGAGCATTTGAATGGCTGTACAGCGTAAAGCGGTCTCACTGGAACCCACACGAGCAGCTTCTTTCAGTGTTTTGCAGAACCACGATCAAAATGAAAAGGGCCAGTATAAGTATTCCAATAATTTTAGCGCGTTTCATTTTAATTTATTCTTTTAAGGGACAAACCATAAGGCCGTATCTTTGCAATCTTGCAATACTTTGCGGGAAACACTACCCAGTGTGTAGTCTTTTACATTAGTAGCTCCCCGCCGCCCCATAACGATAGTACCGCAGCCAAACTTGCGGGTCGCTTCTAAAATATCGGCTGCGGCACTTCGTCCTCCATCTACGATCTGGCTTGATATCTGAGATTCGTCAATGCCAGCTGTGATCAACATTCCTTTTGCTTTTTGCATGTAAGGAGCAATTTCGCGACCAGCAATACTTTTCCACATGGATTCCAAGTCTGAAACGGGTTCAACAGCTTCTCTTGAAAAGAACCTTAACAGGTTGCGCTTAGCATAAAATAGTGTCACCTGACAATCGGTACCAGATAAAATGAATGCAGCGTGATCCACGGCCCGCATAGCATTGTCGGAATTGTCTATGGCAATAAGAACTGGTTTTGAACGCACATCCCCCTTGATCATCCATACTGGGCAGATACGACTAAATTCCAAAACCTTGTTGGCCGTCTCCCCCATGAAAAAAGCTTCGATTTGACTTCGCCCACGGGTGTTGAGAACGATGGCATCCACACTCTTTTTTTCCGACCAGCCGCAGATGTCACGGGCAATTCCCACCTCCTTGTGAAATTCTATGGTTTTTACCTGTTCTTCCTTAAAACCTTTCTCCATAAGGGTTTTTTTGCCTTCAGAGAGTGTTTTCGCAGCCATCTGTTTGCTTCGGCTTTCCAATTCTCTGACTTGCTTGGCCGTATTTGCATCTTTTTTACTTTCTTCGGCAAGAATCGGCGGTGCGCCCGGCACGACATGAAACAGGTTTACGGTTAGGTTATGCTGAGTGCCGAAGACGAGTTGAAGATAGTTCAGGGCTTTTAACGCGATTGGGCTACCATCCAGAGGCACTACAACAGATTTGGTAATTTTAGTACTCATGATTTGCCTCCTTTAAAAAGGTGTTTAAACCAATTGATATCAAACTTGAACTTTAAATATCAAGCAAGGATCATTTTTCAGTATCGTTTTCATATCTCAAATCTGATGATATCTGTGATTTTTAAGAATAATATACATTAAAAATCAATCTGTTAAGAGGTGAATGATTTCTTTAGTGGTTTTGTGCCCAGATGTGCCGAATATTGGTTTTTTTGTGTGTATTGATTATATTACTTATACACCCAAAATATAACAATTATAATTATTTATTTAAATTCAAGCAGTTATAATAACGATGGGGGTATATATGGGTTTCAAGGGGTCGGTGGTTCAAATCCTCTCGCCCCGACGAAAAATATCTATTAAATCAAGGGGTTTAGCTTTTCTGCTAAACCCCCTTTATTTTTTGTGTGTCCATTTCGTGCCGTCAATCCATTTAACAGATTAACAACCTTCCTTTTATGCTCTTTAGTTAAGTGAGGGGGCGGGGAGTTTTTCTCNNAAAAACTCCCCGACCCCTGAGCTAAGTGATCATACAGTTCCTGCACGTCCTTTAACGAACCGCCCTTCATAAGTAGCTGGCTTGCAAACGTGTGTCTCAGGTCATGAAAACGAAAGTTGATATCGGCTCTTTTCAAAGATGAATATCTCAGAGATCTTCAGGGTGAAAAAAACTATCCGTTCATCCTGATTCCTCTCGGTTAGGCATACAGACTATCGATCCATTTCAAGGCTTCTTCATCGCTGATCTTCCCAAAATATCACTCGTTCTTTGTGATTCTTACGTAATGTGCCTCCTATTGTTTGTGGATGAATAAAAAACACGAAATTGCGTTGAAAGAAATTATATGATACTTGAAATTATGTATCAAATTTAACATCAATTCATATGATTATCTATCACATGACACAGCGAATGGAGATGAAAAATGAAAAAGCCTGTTTATAAAAACTTATTTAAACCTTTGAAACTGGATGGTCTTAGGTTGAAAAATCGTATCACAATGGCTCCTTTATATCTGGGCTATGCAGCGATGGGTGGAAAGATATCACCTCTATTGCTTCATTACTACAAAGAGATGGCCAAAACTGGAGCAGCGATGATCATGGTTGAAAATTCGAGTGTTACACCAAATGGCAGCGGATCGCCACGGACTATTAGGTGTGATCACAATCGATACTTAAGCGGCCTTGAAAAACTTGCTATTACGATAAAGAGAGAAAAGAGCCTTGCCGGTCTTCAAATTAACCATGCCGGACGATTCGCCCATGCCTCAGACCTAGTGGCACCATCAGAAGTTCCAACATTTGAAAGAATACCTCGGGTGCTCACAAAAAAAGAAATTACAACGATTCAGAAGCAGTTTGCAAGTGCTGCCTTAAGAGTTAAAAAGGCCGGTTTTGATCTGGTTGAACTTCATGGGGGAACCGGCTACCTTC
This sequence comes from Desulfobacteraceae bacterium, assembly GCA_003486165.1. Lineage (GTDB taxonomy): Bacteria > Desulfobacterota > Desulfobacteria > Desulfobacterales > UBA11574 > UBA11574. Next base: position 3,319 of record DNGT01000031.1, on the reverse strand, counting down.
TCTCTCAATTTGTATCACCAAGAACCAATAAACGGACCGACACATATGGCGGGCCAATAGAAAACCGAATTAAATTTCCTTTGGAATGTTTAAAACGTGTCAAAGATGCTGTAGGAGATTTTCCAGTTGGGTATCGCTTTTTGGCTGATGAATGGCTGCCAGATGGGCTTCACATCAAGGAATCTGCTGTTTTAGCTAAAAGCTTGGAGAAAGAGGGCATCGCNNAACCAGGATACATGGTTTCTTTAGCAGCCGCCGTTAAAAAGAAAGTAACAGTTCCAGTTATTGCCGCAGGACGAATATCAACCCCTGCACGGGCTGAGTCCATTCTAATGAACAAAAAAGCAGATCTAATAGGATTGGCTCGTATGTTGTGGGTTGACCCTGAATGGCCGAAGAAGGCCTGGAAAGGAGATGACCGATCAATTCTGAAATGCAGTCCTAAATGCGACGCCTGTTTTCAATTGGTAATACAGGGTAAACCCGCCTATTGTCCAAAATGGAGTAAAGAAAAACGTGCTGTGTATCGTGAGTTGTTTCAATAGGAATATAATGCGGAGATTTATTCCTTTTCGAAGCCTCCAATGAGGTAAGTGCTATCGTTTAAAAATTCATAATTGTTCGAAACTAATAAATAGAAAATGGTTTAAAAGACTCTTAAACGCTTTGTAATTCGACCGAAAACTGCTTTGCGGGTTTGCCCCTAACGATTTTGTCAGTCAGACATATCATTAGATGTCTGGACTTTTCAAGGTGTCTGCAATCAGAAGAGTGCGAATTTCATCACAAAATATTCCTTTTTAAATACCCTTGAACAGAGCCTTTTTTGGCAACATAATCTCTCGACCTCCCACCAAAAAAGTCATCTTTGACCGTCTTGAAACCCTGGATTAAAAAAAGTGAAAAAAAGCCTTGACAAAATATACCTTTTGGTATAATTGATGTCTAAAGTGAAAGGATTTTATAATGAGCAAGGCTGAAGAAACCAAGAGTTACATTATCGAACAAGCAGCGCTAATCTTCAATATGCATGGCTACAAAGGAACTACGATGTCGCAGTTGACCAAGGCCATCAATATGACCAAAGGCGCGATTTACGGCAACTTTAAAGATAAAGATGAGATTGCCATTGCTGCGTTCGACTATAATTTTGCTGAAATTTCGGAAAAAATTCGTAATGTCGTTCTCTCAAAAGAAAACGCCTGTGAAAAACTCATCGCATTTGCTAATTTTTTTCTAGACGAGTTTGCTATAATTTCCAGGAAGGGCGGATGCCCTATACTCAATGCCGCCATAGATTCCGACAATGTTCATCCCCCTTTAAAACAGCGTGTAGCTCAAGCCATCGAAGACTGGACAAACAACGTCTCTCGCATTGTTTACAGTGGCATTAAACGAAAACAGATCAACAAAAATGCCAAACCCGAACAATTCGCCTCTGTTTTTGTCTCCCTGATAGAGGGCGGAATTATGTTGTCAAAGGTAACAGGCAATACCATCCATTTAAGTCGTAACATCGATCATATTATCTATTTGGTTAATACCGAGCTTAGGGTGTAATTTTTTTTGCCCATTAAAATACCGATCGGTATATTATGTAGGTTGTCAAACAAGGAGAAACAGTATGGACAAACAGCAATTAAGCGGAATTGAAATTTTGGAAAAGTTTAAAGACGGCATTTTTCCTGCCCCAACTATGGCGGTCACTATTCCGATGAAAATCATGGCGGTAGATAAGGGCTCCATAGAATTCAAGGCGGTGGCGAGCGACAATCACCTAAATCCTATGGGAGGTGTGCACGGGGGTTTTGCGGCGACAGTCCTTGATTCTGCAACAGGAACTGCCGTTCACACGATGCTCGATCCTGGAGAAAGTTACGGTACCATTGATCTGAACGTAAAAATGCTGAGACCTGTTCCTCGGGGAATAGAACTTCGTGCTAAAGGAAAAGTTATTCATATGTCGAGACGATTGGGTATTTCAGATGCGACTTTGACGGATGATAATGGGAAAATTTATGCTCACGCCACGTCCACCTGCATGATCCTGCGTAAGGAAAAAACATCAAACATAATCGCTTTCAAGTCGCAAGAAATAACCGTCGGTAAAACCGAACTGAATCAACGATACACCAAATAAACCACCTGTTCCGTTCAGTTTGTTCATCATGGTGGGTCAATAATTGTTAAGAAGAAAATACTTTCACACCAAAGGAGGTCAAAATGACAAAAATAGGAATTTTATACTCTAACAACACAAAACAAGAATTATCTTGCTCATCTGTATTTGTTACAAAGCGTATAACGAGCAATCAAATTTTTCAAAAGATATAATGGAGACGTTCAAATCACGGGAGTCCTTTGGGTCTACGTCTTGCTTCAGCTTCTAAAGAGTTTGGCACAATCAATCATAGTATATGGATGAAGAAGCATGCCAAATAATTTGTAACTTTTTGTTCTTTTCCTGCGTCTTAAGTGTAAAAGTCTAAAGCGCAATGGACGATTGGGAAAAAGCCCACACATTTTTTTTAATTTTAAGTTGTATAGAGGAGGCGTCATATGAGTAGCGTAGATTCGAAGAAATCAGTAATATTTAATAGCACTAATGGTATCTGTCCAATAGGAGAAATTGTCGGCAAAAAGAATATCAGCGAATCGAATATTCCGGTTCTATCCTGTGAAGGAGCCTGTATTCGAGGTGAAATTGCCCGACTCGCAGCCAATAATGTTTCTAAAGAACAGGGCTACGGCAGAGGTTGCCATGGAGAATTGATTACGGTCCCGGAATCAGCTATTGCCCAATGGATAAAGAATGCCGAAAAGGTTGTATTAATCGATGGGTGTTTTCTTAGATGCCATGGGCGTGTCATTGAAAACATCATTGACAAGGAAAAACTGATTCAATTTGATGCCTTGTCGCACTACAAAAAATACACTGATATTTTCGACTATGATGATGTGGCTGAAGAGGAAAGAAAAGAAGTGGCCCAATCAGTATCTGACTGGATCATGGACAGTCTGAATGACCCTTTGGCAAGAAGTGCGTCATCATGTTCTACATCAGATGAAAAGAGCGGTGTATGTTGCGGATAAAGAAATGGGCAATCATCTGAGCTCAGGAACCCTGAAAGGTTGAATTCTCATATTTTAATTAAGGAGATTCCTATGAAAAAATCGAAGGTATTCGAAGAAACTTACAACAAATACCTGTCGCACATCAGCGATATCGATTTCTTGCCCCGTTCGGTGAGGCTCGGTGCCGAACTCGCGGGAGATTCGCTCATCATACCTTATTATGAAAAACCGTTTCGGATTTCAA
>DNGT01000023.1 GCA_003486165.1 Desulfobacteraceae bacterium | reverse complement strand
CTGAGGCTGGTTGTGATTTTTTTCATAGTGTTTCAATCGCGACCGGATAAAATTGTCGAAGATTTTTTTGGCCCGGGAAGTTCCCCCTTTAAAAAAGCGGGTCACGGCAGAAACGCTGCGATCAATGTTGAACGATGCTAAAATGTCCGCCGGCCGTTTCAAATCAAGACCATCAATGGAAATACTCACGGTGGAATGTTGAATCTTGATCGGCTTCAGTTCGATCAGATAATCATCGAGATGCTGTTGTATCTTGGGCCGAATGGTTCGGGCGGCATATTCGGTTTTCGAAGATGCCGTCTCCAGAGGAACGATCACATCGGATTCCACCTGAAAGACACGGCAAGCAGACTTTCGGGCAACCTTATCCCTCCATAATCTTTGATGCTTGAGGTAACCGCAATCGCAGACGATCATCGCGGCATTTTGCCCCAATTCCAACGCCACATCCGGCGGTGATCCCGGGCGAACCACCATGTGGATGCCGCGCTTTGCAAGCAGGGCCTTTGTTTCCGTCAATCCTTCCAGCATAAACGTATAGTGGCGCAAGTTTGCCTCCGGATAATCGTCCATAAGGCCAAATGCCACCACAACACCCAGGCCGAGGTCATTGGCCTGTTGCACTGCATATTCCAGAGCATGATTGTATTCCGCCCGCTGGGACTGCTGCATCCAGTACAGAACGTAATCTGCATCCAGACGGATATCAACATCGTTCAATTGCTGAATGCGGGTGTCTTGAATGTTGTGATAATAGATCATCTGTAAGTTGTTCGCTTGTGTTTTGGGGACTTTCGGGACGCTCATTGGTTTATACGTTTATTCACAATATCTGAATGCTTAAGATAATGGATAAATGGCAGTTTCTCCTTTAAAAAGTGCCTAAAGTTTACCCTGTGAGATCGCAATAGCAAACGTTCAACGTATTTCACCGGGGTGAGCTAAAGTTAAAAACATCTTATCAAACCATCTTGTCGCTTTATTAAGTTTTTTAGCACTTCACTTGGCTCCTTGACCTCTCGAACCCTCAAACCTTTTGCCTTATGATATCTTCTTCGAACGCGATTCAATCTTTGGTGATTCTTGCCAGCAGCTCTCCTCTTGCAATAACGCCGCCGACCCACAGGCTCAATATATGTCCTTTGGTGGGCGTGCGGATCTTTTTTTCAGAGAAATCAGGAAACGTGATTAAATTTCCNNATGTCTCAGAAAGCTTTCTATTATGTTTAATCCTTTGTCTATATAATTATAAGTGATTCTTTTTCCTTCCCCCAACTCAACGGTTATCGCTTTTATGTTTTTGTCCAGAAGACTGCCGACCAGTGTGTTTTCAAGCGGTTTTTTTCTGAGCAAAATAAATGGGACATCGAGATGATCAACCAAATCCCGGACATCAGCGTATCTCCCTTCATACAATCTTGCCTGAGGCGTATCCAGAATGTTGTCATTACCGTTGTGAAGATCTAAAACGCAACGACATCTATTGAGGATCTGGAACATGCTGTAACACATTTTTTCTGTAATTACGCCATCTTCCTCTCCAGGCCAGCACCGATTCATATCNNTTTCCGTCTATCCTGCTGGTTCTTTCTTTTACATTATATGCCAAGGGGTTTGCCACGGGGAAGATGATTATTTTTCCTTTGAGAGGGTATTTTGCTTTTAGAAATTCTTTGAGAATGACAATGGAGAAGAACTCGTTTCCATGCTGAGTCGCGACGATGCCTGTAGTCGGTCCTTTATTTTTTGAGTCTACGATAAAATAAGGTATTCTGACTGGAGACCCATCCGGCAATTCCTTGACAACCAATATTTTATTTTCTATTTCCACATTAAACGTCTCCTGGTAAATGTTTTAGCTTTTCACTCGACCCCTTGACTCCTTTTTTAATATCATACCTTACTCCGGCAAACCATAATGCTTGATGGCTTCTTTGCCGCTAAGCACTCTGAGGGCACCGGCAGCAAGGGCAAACATTTCCTGATCACCGGGGTAGACGTTTACAGGCGCAATGAATTTGACCCGGTCGGCGATCGCGTCAACCAGCATGGCAGAGTTGGCCAGACCTCCGGTCAACACAATTGCGTCTACCTTGCCATTGAGAACGGTACTCATGGCCCCTATATCCTTGGCGATCTGGTATGCCATTGCCTGAAGGAGCAGCAGTTCTTTTTCATGGCCCTGCCGGATCCTGGTTTCCACCTGGCTCATATCGCTTGTTCCCAGATAGGCCAGCACACCCCCTTCGGATGTCAGCTTTCGGCGCAAATCTGCCAGGCTCAATTGGCCGGACTCCAGCAGCCGAAGCACGGTCATGAGAGGTAAGGTTCCGGTTCGTTCCGGCGTCAGCGCTCCTTCGCCAACGCCGATGGTACTGTCAATGACCTTGCCTTGACAATGCGCACCTACGGTAATACCGCCACCCAGGTGAGCGACCACCATGTTGCTCTTAGCATAGGAGATACCCATCTCTCTGGCAGCCATTCTGGCTCCAGCCTTTTGATTCAGGGCATGAAAAGCGCTTTTTCTTTCAATTTCCGGGATACCGGAAATCCGCGCCAGGTCGTGAAATTCATCCGTACTGGGGCTGTCCACAATCACGGCCCGGATGCCGGCCCGCTTGGCCAAATCATTAGCAATCAGAGGTCCCAGGTTGGTCGGGTGTTGACCGTATTTCCCTGAACGCAAGTCCTGGCGCATCTGTTTATCAATGAGATACACCCCCGAATAGATCGGTGCGGTCAGGCCGCCACGGCTGACAATCATATCCAGTTGGCCGATATCGACGTGATGATCGGCCAGAAATTTTTTAACACGTTCCAGGTACAGCGGAAATTGCGCCATGTATTCACTTAAAGGTCCGGCCAGCTCAGGGCCATGGGCAATGGTTTCCTGGAATTTGGGGTGATCGTTTTCAAAAACAGCGATCTTGGTAGTGGTAGAGCCGATGTTTAACACCAGAATGTTATGGGAAAGTGCCATCTTTTATATACTATATGCCTAAGACCAGGGTTTAAACAACAGGGTCCAGGGATCAGGGAGCAGGTGGCAGAGTTCAGATGCCATCCCGCATAGTTGACTATAGCGGAACGACATCTTTCTTGTATCTACGGCAACCTCAATAATCGCTCAACTTGGGCCAAGGGTTAAGGCGATTAAAAGAAATTTTAATGATCTATGGTCAATTTACACCCATGAATTCATTTGTCAAGGATGATAACCGGGAATCCTTATTGATACCCATACCACATTAAAATACTTGATGATCGGGCAAAATTGGTTTAAGAAACATATTTTTCGTTATTGAAACTAATATTTATTCATTTTCTTTATTGATACTGAATAAAAAAGGAATGCGGGCATTATGAATTTTAGCAGACGATCATACTGCGGTGGGTTTAATCTGGTCGATGTCGGGCGCGACGTCCATCTGTTCGGCTGGGTCGATGCGTTGCGTGACCATGGAGACATCCTTTTTATCCATCTGCGTGATCGGACCGGTATTGTTCAGATCGTTTTCGGTCCGGAATTCGCCTCCAGAGAGATTTGCGGGCTTGCGTCCACCCTCAGAAACGAATTTTGCATCAGCGTTTCGGGGCGGGTAATCGAACGTGCCAAAGGCACGGAAAATCCAGCCATCGACACCGGGAATATAGAAGTTATTGCCACGGATCTCACCATCCACAGCAGGTCCCGGTCATTGCCGTTCAATATTTCCGAAAAGGCCATGGTGGCAGGGGCCGACACGCCGACCACGGAAGCGGTCTCCGAGGACCTCCGGCTCCAGTACCGATACCTGGATCTCCGGCGGCCGACCATGCAGGACTTTTTAATCAAACGCCACAAGATGAATCAAGGTATGCGGGAGGTTCTCGACGCCAACGGCTTTATAGAGGTGGAAACACCGATGCTGACCAAGAGCACCCCGGAAGGGGCCCGGGACTACCTCGTGCCCAGCCGTAATCATCCAAGACATTTTTATGCGTTGCCCCAATCGCCGCAGTTGTTCAAACAGCTTCTGATGATCAGCGGATTTGACCGGTACTTTCAGATCACCCGCTGCTTTCGCGACGAAGATCTCCGCACCAACCGGCAGCCCGAGTTTACCCAGCTGGATCTCGAGGCCGCTTTTATCGATGAGCCGTTTATCTTTGAGCTTGTCGAAAAACTGCTCGTCCGGATGTTTGACATCGGCGGGATAAGGCTCCCTTCGCCGTTTCCCCGGATGACCTGGCAGGAGGCCATGGAAACCACCGGCACCGACAGGCCGGATCTGCGCTTCGGGTTAAGATTCATAGAGGCCACCGACATTTTCGCCGATACCGGCTATTCGATCTTCAANNTTCTTCAAAATGAATATGCCAAGGAGATCGTGCCCGGTTTCGGGGCCAAAGGTATGACGTGGATGCGGGTGACCGATGGAAAACTGGACTCCAATATCGTCCAGTTTTTCAGTGACGCCGAAAAGCGATCGGTGATGGAGCGCTTTCGGGTCGAAGACGGGGATGTGATCCTGATGATCGCCGACCCGTCGCGGTCTCTGGTCAACACGGTCCTGGGCCAGCTTCGGCTGAACGTGGCCCATCGATTGGGGATGATCCCAAAGGATACCTATCGTCCGGTTTGGATTACCGATTTTCCGCTTTTTGAAGTGACCGATGAGGGCATTACGTCAAATCACCATCCCTTTACCGCTCCGGATCGAACCGACTTTGACCCCGAAAACGCCGAAGAACTGCTGTCGCTGATGTCGCGCGCTTATGATATTGTCATCAACGGCGAGGAACTCGGGGGCGGAAGCGTCCGCATCCATCAAAAGGATTTGCAGCAAAAAATATTTCAGGCGCTGGGGCTTTCCGATCAGGAGGTGGAGAAAAAATTCGGATTCTTTTTAAATGCCCTCGAATACGGGGCCCCGCCCCACGGGGGGCTTGCCATCGGCCTGGACCGTGCGGTTGCCATGGTTTTGAAAACAACGTCCATCCGCGAAGTCATTGCGTTTCCAAAGAATCGCAGCGCTTTTTGTCCGTTGACCCAGGCGCCGGCCGAGGTCGCCTATGAACAGCTGGCCGAATTGGGTCTGCTTGACATCCGTGGAAAAGAAGAACTCCCGGGAATTTCGCTGCAGAAAGATCGGGTCGATCATCTTGCCTGGGTCTCACGCCTGGGCATTTTGGACGCCGAGCGTATGGTCATCGAGCGTGCCGTCGCAGATGCCGAACAGATGGCCGGGCGTGTTCAAGCCCGGGCCGGCAATGCCGAACCGGCGTTTTCGGTGTCTGCCCTGAAAAACCGATTCAGGGAGGGCGGATCTCCCGTCCGGTGTCCGCATGCGCAAAAAGGCGAACTGTTCAGGAATGCCCCTGCGGTAAAGGGTGATTATTTCAAAGTAGCGACGATCATAGAGTAAAGGATTTAACATGCAAGAAACCCATTATACCTATCTGGATTCATCCCCTTTGCCGGCGCCGGCCGACGGCGCATTGAGCGGGAAGTCCGTCGCCATCCAACCCAACATGTCCGTCCGCGGATGGCCGACAGCGGCGGGATCCAGGGCCCTGGAAG
>DNGT01000019.1:312-3688 GCA_003486165.1 Desulfobacteraceae bacterium | reverse complement strand
GCATCTATAAATTTTTGATCCCCAAAAATACTGACCAATCGTATGCCATCATCTTCGGGTTCGACGGTATCAACGGCTTCCATTACCAGTATTTTCTCATTTCCTTCAATTAAGTATGCATTTGCTTCACACATCGTATTTTCCTTTTTAATTTCTAAAAAACAAAATCATTTTAATTCATTAATAATAATAGATCGTTCATCTCCTTTTAAAATTTGAAACGCTCAGTTTAGGTTACAGGTTATCCGTGCCGAACCTCATCATAGAATTTTTTTAAATTTTCCTGTAAAAGTGCCTCGATAAGATGAGGGAGTGGCGTTGACGGTAAACCTATAATTTCAATATTTTCCTGGGTGAGTGGTATAAGCAGTTTTTTTGCCGGACTGTTGGCCACGGCTTCTGCCATTTTGGGTGTAACTTCTCCCATCATGGCATTGGCCACGATAATGCCAACGGTTCCGATAATAATGTCAACCTTTCCTGTTGTCTGAACAATGGCATTTTCTCCAGATGCACCCCTGTTAGCTTTGGCTTTCAGCATCTGAGCCGTTGCAATGGCATTGGTCCCAAGAGCAATAATTTCAACGGCCTCTCCAAAAAGATCTTTTAGCCTTTTAATGACCGCGCTTCCAATACCTCCGCCCTGCCCGTCGATGACACATATCCGCGGCAAAACTGGCTTTTTATCTGTACAACTCATATCGTATTATTTTTTAATTTTTGGTAATAGCTATTCGCAAATGTTTTTGCTATCAGATAACGATAATAACGTCAATAACAACAGAAATCTGCCTTTCTGTTTCCCGGCATTCTTCCTTCGTTAGTGTCTGAACACATACCAGCGCTCTACAGTTTTCTTATTTTGATCCTATTTCGACGTTTTCTTTTGGAAAGTCGTTTGCTGGGGCCTTTCTTTACAGTCGAGGGGGCCCATCCGCCTTCGTCTTCTATTTCGAGCCCCTTTGTATCCATATAAATCGCCATAGTGATCTTTTCTTCGAAATCGGAAGAACCAATTGTCGCGGCCCCCTTGGCAGCTGCAAAATTTACAATATCCAGATCAGAACTCACAACCAAGGCTTTTTCTCTTTCCCGATTTACTATCCGTTTAATAAGGGAATCAGCCAACTCACCTTTGCGAGAAAATTTGACATTAATACCTTTGATTTGATTTTCGTGCTGGAAAAAGCGAGGAGCGTTGGTGCCATCAAAAATAACGGTTATCTTATGAAGTTTTATTCTCCGATATGCAGCAAGCGCATCAAGAAGAGCCTCTCGACCGACTTGAATATCCTGCCGATCGAGATCGCTGAATGAATTGGACTGTCGGATCAAATTGTAGCCATCGATGATTATATGAATAGACATTATATCTGCTTTAACAGGCTTAGCAGACGGTCTAGATCGTCATTACTGTAGAATTCGATTTCAACTTTACCCCTTTGTCCCCGGCGTTTGATCTGAACCTTGGTTCCGAAGCGACCGGAAAGATCATCGGCAACACCTGATAAATATCTTTGTTCCGAAATCGATATAGGTTTTTTAGGTTTTTCTTTTTCCGCTTTCAAACGTTTAATCAAACGTTCTGTTTCCCTGACCGAAAGTCCTTTTGCAACTATCGTCCGGAATACCGAGTTTTGTTGGGCTGAAGTGGCAGCGCCCAGCAAGGCCCGCGCATGCCCCATGCTCAGATCTCCATCCATAATGCTGCCCTTTATTTGCTCGGGTAGCTGACGAAGTCTTATAAAATTGGCAACAGCAGATCTGCTTTTTCCGACACGATCCGCAGCCTGATCCTGGGTAAGACCGAACTCTGTGATGAGCCTATGATAAGCCTCAGCCTCTTCAATGGGATTTAAATCTGACCGTTGTACGTTTTCAACAATGGACATCTCCAGCATATCTGTATCTGTGATGGTTTTAACAATAACCGGCACCTGTTTCAATCCTGCTTTTTTAGCAGCACGCAAGCGTCGTTCACCGGTGATGAGTTCATATCCATTGTTGTCTTTTCTAACCAAAAGGGGCTGTATGATGCCTTGCTGCTGAATTGAACGGGCCATATCCTCCAGTTCGTTGTCGGAAAATCGCAAACGAGGCTGGTAACGATTGGGCTGAATCATCCCGATATCACACGTAAAATATTCCTTTGAAATATCCTCCGTGGGTTCAATATCGGGCAATAAAGCATCAAGACCTCTTCCCAGAACCAATTTTTTGAATTTTTTTGAACCTGATTCGGCTTTTTTACTTTTCATTTCTTTTTTCATTGTGATGGCGTTAATTTCCTCAGTACATGTATTACCCGACGAATTGTTCAGGAGGATTTATTGTTCATGATCTCTTTTGCCAGATTAAAATAACTGAGAGCCCCTTGGGAGGTTGCATCGTACAACAAGATCGGCTTTCCGAAACTCGGAGCTTCTCCCAATCTGACATTTCTGGGAATCACGGTTTTGAATACCAGTTGCTTGAAATATTTTTCGGCATCTTCAGCAACCTGATGAGACAGATTTGTTCTTTTATCAAACATGGTGAGAAGTATGCCGGCAATCTTAAGTTTNNGATAAAAGCGTTTTTAGGGCCATTTCACGCTTGGGTTTTGACATCATCTCCACTTCAAAACCAATGAGCTCAACCCTTGAGGGAATGATTTTCAAGGTTTCTATTTCGCTATCCAAAATAAGATTCTCGGCCTCGACATTACCAATCATGCCGTGGTATAATGACTTTTCAATACGATTTTTATCTATTCCCAAACCTGTCGTTGCATTTCCCTGGGGATCACAATCCACAAGGAGAATTCTTTTTTCCGAAACTGCCATAGCAGCCGACAGGTTTATGGCTGTCGTCGTTTTTCCCACACCACCTTTCTGGTTGGCTATGCATATGATATGAGTCATGATGACGAACTNNTTCATACAAAAACCGGCACTCTCTTTTTTCGAGGTTTTCATGAAAATTGTTAAACAATGTATTTTGATAGGTACTGTTCTCATTTTTGCATGTGGCATCATCTCTCCCAAAAATGTTTCAGCAATTACGATACAACAGGAGGAAGAGCTGTCTCGCGAGTTTATGACACTTATTTTGGCGCACTACGAAATTATCAAAGACCCGGTTATTGTTAATTATGTCAACGACATCGGCCAAAAAATCGTCTCAACACTTCCTCCCCAGCCTTTTTCATACCATTTTTATGTCATAAAGGAAGATACGTATAATGCCTTTGCCACCCCGGCGGGTCATATTTTTATATACAGCGGATTGCTGGAGGCCATGGATAATGAGGAAGAGTTGGCATGTATACTGGCCCATGAAATTTCACATGTGATGTGCCGTCATATTTCTCAGAAAATAGAAAGGGCTGAAAAAG
>DNGT01000019.1:0-221 GCA_003486165.1 Desulfobacteraceae bacterium | reverse complement strand
ACCTGGCTTGAGACACACAAAAAATCCGAAAACAATATCAATGACTATTATTTTCAAAGAGCCCATACACGGCTCGTTGCCATTTACGGAGATGAGGGTGTTGCATTAAGAAAGTTTGAATCAGATGTACATAATCATCCCGATGACCCTTTGGCATATTATGGATACGGCCTGATCTTGGATAGAAAAGGGGACAACAAAGCTGCTGAAGAATACCTTAA
>DNGT01000005.1 GCA_003486165.1 Desulfobacteraceae bacterium | reverse complement strand
GATCAAATCATCAGTTTAATAAATGTCAAAAAAATTCACGATAAAGAGAAAGAAAGAACAAAAGAGACAACACAAACTGGATAAAAACACGATAAAATCAGATGAGAGTTAAAATCAGTCTCAGAATGAAGAAAAGAATCTAAAAGCATAGAAACCGGATGAAAAGGAGAAAAGATATGCGTCAAAAATATGTAATTTCTCGAAATGGTGCCAAAAATAACCTCAAAATCAGGGAATATGCAATCATCGACAAAAATCTGAATAAAGTGGCGTCTTCAATGCTGCAAAAGGGAAGTTTTTCATTTCTCTGTGAAGAAACTTATGAAAGTGAGATTATCGAGAGTTCCATCTCCAAAGGAATGAACGCCCTGATTTCCATCCTTCGGACCGACAATATATTTCCTATTGAACCATATTCCACCAAAATCGCCGAATCCGTCATGGCGTTGTACGATTCATCTGAAGATGGTTCGATGGAGCTGTTTTTTGACGACGTCGATTTGGTATCTGATTCGGTATCTGTTTGAAATATTATCATTTTAACAAAGCAGATAAAGCGAATATCTCATTCCCTCTTATTCACCATATAGACGTAACAGCTGTGAAAGCCAAAGGAATGGGACTAAAAAATTTATGTCTTCTTGGAACTCGATACAAGATGAGTGATGGTTTCTATCATGACGAAATAGCACACCGTATGGCCTAATCAAAAAATATTCGCTTTTAGGGTGCACCTGGGGTGCATTTGGCCTTGACGGTTTCGTATAATTTGTTATGATCCATTAGGTTTAAACCTTTGATTTCAAGACAACCAATGGATTTCATTATATTCATTGGCCTTTCCGGAAGTCATAAGATCGACGGTTGGATCCCGTTCAGTTCCACCAATAGAAAAAAAGAGGTCGGCTTACGAGGCTGACCTCTTTTATTATGTGCTCATTTTTCTGAAACGCAGATTTTTCTTCTTGTCTTGACATAATAAGCATATTGGCTTAAGAAAATTTTCATTTTATCAATAATAAATGGTTAGGTCATGATGAAAAACCACAATAAATGCAATGTATCTTTTTTCATTATTGCCGGAATCGTCATATGCGTCGCTTTGTTGAATAGGCCCGAAGTATCATCGGGTCTGGATCAAGTTGAACAAAACACTATAATTACAGAAACTAAACATTCAGAAAAACCCGTTGTTCATTTATATTTTTCCAATAAAGACAATTCGTTTCTCAAAGCTGAAACCAGGGATCTTTTTCAATCAGACAAATCAGCCGAATTTGGCAAAAACATTGTCGAAGCCTTGATAGAAGGCCCCAGGACCGGGCTTATGCGGACAATTCCTGCAAATACGGCACTTAAGGCATTTTATATTACCCGGGATGGTACAGCTTATGTCGATATGTCCGATGCCATTAGAGATGCTCATCCCGGCGGGGTGAAATCGGAACTTTTTACGATATATTCGATGGTCAATTCGTTAACATTGAATATCCCCGAAATCGATGCGGTAAAAATCCTGATCAACGGAAAGGAAGCGATGACCCTGGACGGTCATATAGACGTGCGTTTTCCGTTTAAAGCCAATATGCTTTTAACACGATGAAAAAAAAGGATCACATTAAAAATATAAGAAACATCGGTATCATCGCCCATATCGATGCCGGAAAGACGACGGTAACAGAGCGGATACTATATTATACCGGCCGTTCTCACAAAATCGGTGAAGTTCATGACGGCGAAGCGATTATGGACTGGATGCCTGATGAACAAGAACGGGGAATTACCATTACCTCCGCTGTTACCACTTGCCTCTGGAAGGGAAGTGATGTCCAGATCATAGATACACCGGGACATGTCGACTTTACCATCGAGGTTGAACGTTCATTACGTGTACTTGACGGGGCTGTCGGTGTCTTTTGTGCAGTTGGCGGTGTGGAACCTCAGTCGGAAACGGTATGGCGGCAGGCTGACAAGTATCGTGTCCCAAAGATGGCCTTTATCAACAAACTTGATCGGATCGGTGCTGATTTCTTTGGTACAATCGAAATGATGAAAAAAAGATTGCATGCCAATCCGCTGATTTTGCAGCTGCCCGTGGGCATTGAAGATAATTTTTCAGGCGTTATCGATCTCATTAACATGAAACAAATCATATGGGAAGATGAATCCTTGGGGGCAACTTTTAGGGAAGAAGATGTTCCTTCGAACCTGCTTGACAATGCAAAAGAGTATCGTGAAAAACTAATCGAAACCATTGCTGAAGTTGATGATGCTATCATGGAGGACTATTTATCAGAGACACCCGTTACTTTGGAAAGATTGGTTGCCGCTATCAGAAAGGCGACCATAGATCTGAAACTGGTTCCAATTCTTTGCGGCAGCGCTTTGAGAAATAAAGGAATTCAACCGCTTCTTGACGCCATTGTGGAATTTTTGCCAAGCCCTTTAGATGTACCCCCAATTAAAGGCATACACCCTGAAACCGGTCAAATTGTCGAATGCAAAGCGAATAGTAGTGATCCTCTTGCAGCCCTCATATTCAAAGTGTCGATGATAGAAGGTCGTAAACTATCCTATGTCAGAATTTACAGTGGAACCATAAACGCCAAATCCGACACTTACAATCCGTCTCGAAAAATAAATGAAAAGCTTTCACGCATATTAAAAATACATGCCAACAAGAGAGAACGCATCGATTCCGCCGGCGCNNGAGTTTTACGAGCCTGTCATATCTGTGGCTGTAGAGCCTAAAACCCATTCTGACCAGGAAAAACTTGATCAAGTCCTCGAAAAATTTATGGCTGAAGATCCGACACTTAGACTTCAAAAGGATGAAGACACCGGACAGACAATTTTATCCGGTATGGGAGAACTTCATCTCGAAGTTATCATCAGTCGTATGCAGCGAGAATTCAAGACCAATGTCAATGTGGGAAAACCACAGGTTATGTACAGGGAGACCATTGAAAAAGAAGGCCATGCATCTGCGATATTCGACAAGGAGGTGGCAGGGAACCGACACTATGCCGAAGTTNNGCATTAATGGGGTATCCTGTTGTCGATGTTGAGGCCGTTCTCACCGGAGGGGTATATAAAGAATCTTTGAGCACTGATCTGGCCTATACTGTCAGTGCATCTATGGCTTGCAAAACAGCGCTGACAAAAGGTGGATCGTTTCTCCTTGATCCGATTATGAATGTGGAAGTTTTTGTTCCAGAGACTTTCATGGGAGAGGTAATAGGGGATCTCAATTCTCGAAATGGAAAAATTGAATCTATCGAGCACAAAATGGGCTTACAGGTGATACGAGTAGTGGTCCCA
This sequence comes from Desulfobacteraceae bacterium, assembly GCA_003486165.1. Taxonomy (GTDB): domain Bacteria; phylum Desulfobacterota; class Desulfobacteria; order Desulfobacterales; family UBA11574; genus UBA11574. The sequence goes on along the minus strand of DNGT01000005.1, from coordinate 142 downwards.
CTGGCTCAAATGTTCGGATATTCAACCTCATTGCGATCAGCGACACAGGGCAGGGGGACATTCACCATGCAATTTTCTCATTTTGACCGTATCTGACGCGTATCTTCAAATTTTATACCCCAATTCTTTTGTGCTTTATTGT
>DNGT01000427.1 GCA_003486165.1 Desulfobacteraceae bacterium | reverse complement strand
TGTGCCTGAATCAGATTAAACAGGTGCATGGGCACTTCAGCATCGATTAGAAAGTTGGTTGATGCCAACGCCACCCCCAGAATGAGCAAAATCCCGCCCACCATTACCATCGAATCCCGCATAATTGAGGGAAGCTGAGAGATTTTGATCTCTTTGTATATAAAAACCTCCACAACCATTACGTACATGGCCGTCACCGCAGCAGCTTCGGTAATGGCGAAGAACCCCCCGTAAATACCGCCCAACACAAAAAACGGCAGCGGTATTTCCCATATCGATTCGCGCAGGGCAGCAAAGGTGTCCTTTGATGAAAATGGCTCGCAAGGAATGGGATTTCGGCGGTTTTCCCACAGACCATATAATGACAGCATCAACACCATCAAAAGTGCCGGAAAAATACCGGCAAGGAATAAATCACTAATAGCCACATTTTTCCCGATGTTCATCTGCTGTGCGATAATTCCATACAGGATGAGAGGGAGCGAAGGCGGCAACAACAGCCCCAGGCTGCCTGACGATGTCACCAAACCGATGCTGAATTTATCCCGGTAACCGGCTTCGGTCAATGCCGGATAGAGCAATGCGCCCAAGGCGACAATGGTCACCCCTGATGCACCGGTAAAGGCGGTAAAAAATGCACAGGCAACAAAGGCGACAATGGCCAGACCTCCTGGCATGCAGCCAATAAATGCCTTGGTGACCTTTACCAGCCGGTGAGACGTATTGCTTTCCCCGAGGATGTAACCGGCAAATGTAAACAACGGTAACGCCAATAATACCGGCGTGTCGGCAATACGATAAATTTCAATGGCGATCACCGACAGGTTAACACCCAGATAATGAAATCCAAGAATTGAGACTGCCAGAATCACAGCAAAAAGTGGTGCACCGAAAATGGCAAGAAAAATCAATAATATAACGGATATGGTTAGGGTCACGATGGAACTTTAACAATGTTTTTGAAGTTTATAAATGCTAACAAAAAATAGCGAAGCGAGATCACCATAAAGGCAAAGGGAATGATGGATTCACACAGCCATATCGGCACTTTTGCAAAAGATTCACCACCATAGGCAAATTCACTTTGAACAAACTTTAGACTGTAATAGGCCACGACCAGACAGATTAAAGCCGTAAAGAGCTCAACGACAAATTTGACAACGATTTTTGCACGTCCCGATAGATACCGGTTCATAATATCAATGTTGATGTGATTCCCCTGACGACTGGCCACCATCGCCCCTATAAGTCCAACCCACAGCACAAGCACACGCACCAGGACCTCACTCCAGACAATGCCCCCTCCGAAAAAATTACGAAGAAAAATCTGAAGAACCGACATGACGATCATCACCAGCAGCAATCCAACCAGGATAGAATCTTCCACCAGGCAAATGATCGTCTGCGAACGCTCTAACAAGGACTTACGGGATTTTTTATTCATTTATTTTAGACTCCTTTAATCGATACTCCTTAAGGAGGTTCCCCAAGGTATCCACCATTTCCTGGGATAACCTGCCGGCTTTGACCAGTCTATTGGGGACCTCTGAAGCGTCTTTGCGCCATTTCTTTAGGGCTTCGAGAGAAGGCTTGATGAATTCTATTCCTTGTTTATGCAGCGTTTCCAGGGCTTTTATATTGTCTTCGCGATTGCGCCGGTCAAGGGATTTAAAGACCTCGCCCATGATTTCCCGAAAGGTTTGTTGATCATCGGGTGATATTTTTTTAAAGCTCTTGCGATCCACCGCCAGTACTCCATAAATGTACAGAAACGGTTCGTCCAATAAATATTTAATTTGTGTATGCCATTGCAGTGCCAAAGCTCCTATGGGCGGTGTGGTCACGGTGTTAATGAGACCGGTTTGAAGACCGGCTCTAACATCGGCGATGGACAATGGGATGGGCGTAATGTCAAACGCTTTGATTGCTTCCAGAATCATCGAATCGTTATCCGGAATCCAGACTTTCTGTTGGCGCATATCTTCGACAGTGTGTATCGGTACCGTGGACATGACATAGGCAAAGCCGCCTTCTGCGATTCCAAAAATGACAAAGCCGCCTTTCTCAAATCCATCAATAATTTTTTTGTCCAGATATCCACGAACATAATCAATCTCCTTGAACGATCTAAAAAACAACGGCAAACTGTAAATCTGATTGTCAGGGTAAAACTGGGATAAGCTGCCGCTGACAAAGGCGCCGCCTTGGAGCTGTCCGATGCGGATCTTGCGCAGCACCGCCTTGTCATCCCCCATTACACCACCGGAGTAGAATTTTATCTCCACCCGATTATTGGTTTTACGCGCCAGCTCTTCGGCACCTTCGCGCATTTTTTCCATCCAGACCGATCCTTCCGGTGAAATTGTTGCAATTTTTATCTGAATCGCCTGAGCCTGACCGGTCAACATTACAATAACGATAAACGCTATAATTCGAATCATGGTAAAAGCACCTTTCTGTTATTATTAGATAGTGTCCATCTAGAAATAGTCTTTCCCACTTTTTAACAGTTCCCTTGCCCGCTCTTGAGCAAGAGTGTTACTCAGCGTATATCCGGGGACATCTGTTTTTGCTTCAAGCACCTCGTTCAAAAGCCGGTCATGCAGTTCCCTGTCAAACATCAGGCGAGCGTAGTGCTGAGCATACAAGACTTTAACCATCAGATTTTTATCCTTGGAAATCTCCAGGGCACGCTCAAAATGTTTTTGTCCCACATCTGGCTTGCCGCCCAGAGCCTGTGGAAGAAATGTCGCCAAAACCCCAAGATACAGATGAGATGCTCCGTCCTGGTAGAATTCATCCAGTTCGATGACTCGCTTCATAATGGCTTCCACTCTGGAAATTTCAGCAACCGCGTTCCAATCTTC
>DNGT01000440.1 GCA_003486165.1 Desulfobacteraceae bacterium | reverse complement strand
GATTTTTGTTCAAGATCAGGGCATGCGAAAAAAACAACCACAGGCATATAATTAATCATAACGTAGAAATTGGGCAAAAAGACCATTTATGGATGGATACTAATCTAAAAACCCTTCTTTAATGGTGATTTCGCTTTTGCTTTTGATTTGTGCCAGCAGTGCATCAAAAATGCTGGACTTTTTTTGTGCCAGCAGTCTATTCTTTATGTCTTCTTTTTCTTTGCTGAAATTTTCAGGATCCGATATTTTTCTGTCTTTGAATTGAATCACATAATACCCTTTTGAACCGTTTAAAACGTTTTCCGGAAATTGTTTTTTGTCTGTGAGCTGAAAGGCAACTTCAGCAATTTCACGTTCAAAACCGATTTCAGGGATTGAACCATTACGTTTGAAAAAGCCGGTGGTTTTCGGCGTCAGATCAAATTTTTTGCTTTCAGTATTCATGGTTTTGCCGTTTTTTAATGCAGCTAATAATGTTTCTGAATCCGCTTTTGCTTTTTCGTGCTGTTTTTCTTTAACTAAGTCAAGTTTCACCTTTTCCTTGACCTCGTCAAGTTCGGGTATCTTGGGTGGAATTTTATCAACAAGCTGAAGAATATAATATCCGTTTTCGAATTCCTGGACATTACTGATCTCCTGGTCTAAAAGATTAAAAGCAACCGATGCAAATTCTAAAGGGTTGTTTATCTCTTTAATGGGGCCTTTGCTTGAAAAGAAATCTGTGGTTAGAATTTTCATGTTTCGTTTTTTTGCCGCGTTTATTAGGTCCTCTCCGTCTAAGGCATCATCAGACACTGCCTCTGCTTCATCATACGCGAGGCTTTTGGCCATATCGTCGGTGAGCTTTTTTTGTATGTCTTTTTTGGCATCATCAAAAGAAGTGACGGATGCTTCATTTACTTTTTCGACGTTTATAAGATGCCATCCGAATTGGGTGCGAACCGGTTCGCTGATTTCGCCGGCTTTCATTGAAAAGGCCACATCGGCAAAGGGTTTTACCATGGCCTCTTTTTTGAATTTGCCCAGATACCCTCCCTTGTCTCGGGTTGGCCCTTCTGAATACTGTTTGGCCAATTCAGCAAAATCTTTGCCTTCTTTGGCCAATTTCAAAATGTGAAGAGCCCTTTCTTTTGTTTTTTTAACTGTCTCCGGATCGGCATCCTGATTGACTCTTAACAGGATATGTCTGGCTTCAACGGTTTTCGGTATTTTGAACGTTTCCAGATTTTCATCATAATACTCACGAATTTCTTCATCGGACAATTCTACTTTGGATTGAAATGCATCCGGATTAAAGTTCAGATAGCGAACTTTTACCATTGGGTCTGTTTTATATGTCTCTTTATGATTTTCAAAAAAAGTTTTTATTTCTTCATCAGAAGGATGGATATCTTTATAACGGTTGGGGCTGAAAAATACGTAATCAATATTGACCGAAGCATTGACCCAATTGAACCATTCTAAAGCTTCCTGGTCTGAAATTTTGGCACTGCTTGTAATGAGCGTTCTGAGTTTGTCAATCAACATCGCATTTTTCTGGGCTTCTTCAAATGCTTCAGGTGTCATTTTTAGACGATCCAGAACATCTTTATAAAGGCGACTGTCAAATATTCCCGCTCTCTGGAAAGCTGTAATATTTAAAATTGCATCAGCAAGCTCTTTTTCTGAGACTCGAAATTTAAGCCTTTTGGACTCCTGAACCAAAAGTTTATTGTCTATCAGTTGGTTTAAAGCCTGTCGTTTCACCTGTAACTGTTTGAGCATATCCTCATCGAGGTTGTTCCCGAATCTTCTGCGGAGTTGTTCAATAAGGTTATTGTAAGCCTCTCTGTATTCGTCCAATGTGATTTGATCACCGTTGACAAGTGCAACCCTACCGCCTCTCTGTGACCGGAAACTTCCAACACCCCAGAAAATAAATACTATAACAATGGCGCCCAAAAGGATCTTGATCACCCAACTCCCAGCCTGTTTTCTCATTAACCTAAGCATATAATTCCTTTCTATTCGAAAATTTTCAAGAGATATTAGGGCTATACAATAACCGACAACGGTTTTGCCTGCCGGTCGATTTTAGAGCCAACAGACTCTGAACAAATCGCACACAAATATTCATACTTATCGCCTTCTGGGAGAACGAGCAAAAGGCGTTTGCGGACTGGAACGGGACGTTTGCACCTCGGACAGTACAGCTCTGTGGCATCAAACTCCTTGAACATTCCATTAGCTCTGGCCTGTGGAGTATAGGCACCCAGTGGTCCTGTAAAGTTTTTCGGATTCATTGTCTTACCTTGTCGAAAATAATTTAACAATAATACATATATCTTACGTGTTCACGGGGCGTGCTTTCTCGTGTAACGATACGGCTGAAGTGGCTAAATCATTGAAATGACCATACACGTAGACACCAGAGTGAAACGGGCGAGCACACCCCGTGAACACGTACCATTTATTAAAGAAAATGTTTTAGGTTAAACAGTTAGAATTTATAAGTTATAGATAATATTTATTATGTATATTTTTGTCAATACTTTCACGCCACAATTTATCCGAAATATTTATTGACATCCTTACCGCCTTTTGTTTAATTAAGCACCATTTGGGGCTGTAGCTCAGCTGGGAGAGCGCATGACTGGCAGTCATGAGGCCAGGGGTTCGATCCCCCTCAGCTCCACCA
>DNGT01000338.1:3585-3796 GCA_003486165.1 Desulfobacteraceae bacterium | reverse complement strand
TTTCATATCGGGGATGTCATCTCGATCACGGTGAATTTGGATTGCAGGCTGTAGAGTGCGGGACAATCAGTTCAAAGCAGATTGAGGCTGCACGTATCGCAATGACAAGGCGTGTGAAAAGAGGCGGAAAGATGTGGATAAAAATATTCCCGGATAAACCGTTTACGAAAAAGCCTGCTGAAGTCAGGATGGGAAAAGGAAAAGGATCTCC
>DNGT01000338.1:0-3575 GCA_003486165.1 Desulfobacteraceae bacterium | reverse complement strand
CTAAACGCGATATTGCCAGGATGAAAACCTTAATAAAACAATCTGAATTAAATAAAGAGACGGGTTAAAGTAATTATTGCAATGAAGAAACGATTATTGAAAAGACAGATGGTCGGGACTGTTGTAAGCGACAAGATGGATAAGACCGTAATTGTCCTGGTTGAGAGACTGGTTAAGCATAGACTTTATAATAAGTATATTAAAAGACGTGCTAAATTTGCAGCTCATGATGAAAACAATGCTTCTCGTATTGGCGACAAGGTGTTGATTATCCAGTCCAGCCCAATTAGCAAAACCAAAAAATGGCGTGTTAGAGAAATTGTCGAAAAGGCTGTTTGATTTTTAAACGACGACTTCTTAACACTTCAAAAAACATGACTTTTTACGAACGCTTTAGGTTTTAAGGGACCCAAAAAAGAGTTGGAGGTAAACACCTAAAGTATGATGAATTTATTTTTATAAATTCATTCTTATATAAGGAAAGTAAAAAAGATGATTCAGGCGGAGACAAGATTGACTGTGGCAGACAATTCTGGAGCCAAGATATTATACTGCATAAAAGTTCTTGGGGGTTCACAAAGAAGGTATGCAAGTATTGGTGACATCATCGTTGTATCTGTTAAAGAAGCCATACCGAATACCAAGGTCAAAAAAGGGGATGTTCTGAAGGCCGTTGTGGTTCGAACCAAAAAAGAGATTCCAAGACCGGATGGGTCATACATACGATTTGATGATAATTCGGCTGTTTTAATCACGCAGGCTAGGGAACCCATTGGGACGCGTATATTCGGCCCGGTAGCCAGGGAGCTCAGAGCCAAAAGATTTATGAAAATTATATCACTTGCCCCGGAAGTATTATAGTTAAAGGCCCAGTGGAGAATTGATTTATGATAAAAAATAAATGTCAAATAAAAAAAGACGATAAAGTCAAGGTTATCGCCGGCAAGGATAGGGGAAAAATTGGTAAAGTTCTTAGTTTAAAAAACAAGAATAGCAGAATCATTATTGAAAATATCAATATGATGAAAAAACATGCTCGGGCCAGTGCAAAGCANNTTGAATGTCACAATTAAAACTATATTATCATAAAGAAGTCGTTCCCAGGTTGTTGGAAACCTTTAAATACGATAACATCATGCAAGTTCCAAAGCTCGAGAAGATAATATTGAATATGGGGCTTGGCGAAGCGATTCATAACATCAAACTTCTTGATTCAGCTTTGGAAGAACTTAAAATTATAGCAGGTCAGCAACCGGTTGTCACTCGTGCTAAAAAGTCCATAGCAGCGTTTAAGTTGAGGGAAGGAATGCCTATAGGCTGTAGGGTTACACTTCGTCATAAACGTATGTATGATTTTTATAATAAATTGGTGAATATAGCGCTACCGCGTGTTCGTGATTTTAGAGGTCTTTCTGGTAAAGCGCTTGATAGTCATGGAAATTATACGTTGGGAATTAAAGAGCACATTATTTTTCCTGAAATCGATTACGATAAAATTGATTCAATCAAAGGTCTTAACATTACGATTGTTACATCTGCAAAAACAGATGAAGAAGGGAAAGAACTTCTAAAATTAATGGGTATGCCGTTCAGGAATTGAAGAATAAGNNTTTGGCAAAAAAATCTCTAAGAATAAAATCAGTCGAAAAACCCAAGTTCAAAGTAAGAACATACAACCGGTGTCCCATTTGCGGCAGGCCAAGAGCGTTTTTAAGAAAATTTGGAATTTGTCGTATTTGTTTTCGAAATCTCGCCTCTCAAGGAAAGCTTCCTGGTGTAGTGAAATCAAGCTGGTGATGGTTTAAACCGACTTAGGTAGACTTAAATTTTACTTGTCCCGAGAAATTAGGAATAAAAATTAAAGAATCAAATTAATAACGGAGAAATTTATGGTGATGAGCGATCCAATTGCTGACATGCTGACCAGAATAAGAAACGCCGGAAAAGCAAAATTCAATAGTGTCGACATTCCAGGGTCAAAATTAAAAGTGGAATTGGCCCGGGTATTAAAAGATGAAGGTTTTATAAGAAATTACAAGTTCATTAAAGATAAGAAGCAAGGCATCTTACGTGTTTATCTTAAATATGATGAAAAAGAGACCCACGCAATTTATGGCCTCGAGCGCGTGAGTAAACCCAGCAGACGTGTATATGCCAAGAGCAATGACGTAAAACCAGTTTTGAACGGAATGGGTATTGCAATTTTATCAACCTCAACAGGAATAATGACGGACAAGAAAGCCAGAGCTAAAAATGTGGGAGGGGAAGTCCTCTGCAATATTTGGTAAGGTTATCACTCGTCATTGATAGACTATTAAAATAATGAATTACCGATAAGGAAGTAATCAATGTCAAGAGTTGGAAAAGCACCGATAAGTATACCTGGCAAGACCAAAATAACATATAAGGACAGAATTCTCACTGTACAGGGTGAGAAGGGAACCCTTGCAAGATCAGTCCATTCAGCAGTTGATTTAAAGATAGAAGATGGAGTGATAAAGGTGAACACTGTTAATGATGACAGGACCAGCAGGGCTTTACGAGGATTGACGCGTAGTCTTGTCGCCAATATGGTTATAGGCGTGAGCAACGGATTTGAAAGAATTTTAGAAATAAATGGTATCGGCTATCGTGCAGTGCTCAGTGGTAACATTATCGAATTTAGCCTTGGATATTCACATCCTGTTAAATTTGATCTTCCCAAAGGTATCTCAGCATCCATTGACAAAAAAAACGTTATAAGATTGACCGGTATCGACAAAGAGCTGTTAGGTCATACCGCTGCATCTATTCGGAGATTGAGGCCGCCCGAAAGCTATAAGGGCAAGGGAATTAAATATGCAGAAGAACGTATTCAGCGCAAGGCTGGGAAAGCTGGAACCAAAAGTTTATAAGGTTATAGAATATGGGGTCATTGAATTTTAAAAAAAGAGCACGCTTAAAGAGAAAAAAGAGGATCAGAAAAAATCTGGTCGGCACACAGGAACGTCCAAGACTGAGTGTTTTTCGAAGCTCAAAACATATCTACGCTCAAGTTGTTGATGATACCTATGGACATACTCTGGTGTCTGCATCAAGTATGGAAAAAGTAGTAAAAGAACACCCTGAATTTGAAAATAAAGTTGCCGTGGCAGGTTTTGTCGGGAAACTTATCGGCGAGAGGGCCACCAAAAAGGGTATAAACAAGGTTGTTTTTGACCGAAATGGTTTTTTATATCACGGTCGAGTTAAAGCTCTTTCTGATGGTGCCCGTGAGACGGGCTTGGATTTTTAGACTTTAATACTATTGGTGCCTAATAAAAAGTCACAGTGAGACCTTTGAAAAATAGATATTTTTGTTCGAGCCTGACCCCAGAGAAATAGGCTGTGTATTTCACAGGGCAGGCACAGAAGTCGGACAAAAAGGAGTGTTTTGCAACGGTTTCAGAGAGTTGAGTAACGCTTGATGACTAATGGTTTGGGTCATCCATGATGAAGGAGGCAGATTTTTGTTCAAACAGGATAAAGGCGAAAATCAGTTAATTGATAAGGTTGTTTACATTAACCGTGTTGCAAAGGTTGTCAAGGGAGGACGC
>DNGT01000327.1 GCA_003486165.1 Desulfobacteraceae bacterium | reverse complement strand
CCAGTCACGGCCGAACCGGTTTGTCGAGGACATTTTATGGAAGCATTGCAGCCGGCGTGCTGCAACGTATAGATCGTCCCCTGCTCCTCATTCGTTCTCGAGGTGACGAATGAGGTTTATGAAGATATTGATTCCCCTCTCACTCAGCAATTTCCGCAAAATAGGAGAACATCCGTGAAACGCATTCTCACATACCAGATCTATCCCTCGATACCAAAGTCACTGGCCTTTTTGGAAATTCTGTCTCGAAATCTCTGGTGGTGCTGGAAACAGGATGCAATAACCCTGTTTCGGCGCGTTGAACCGCAACTTTGGATAGAATCCAAAGGGAATCCCATTTACCTTTTGTCTCATGTGAGTCAGAGGCGTTTGGAGGAACTTGCCGAAGATGACAGCTTTTTGGCCCATATGCAACGGGTCAAGGATCGCTATGAGAAACGAGTTGCCGATAATGTGGAACCCTATAATTCTCTTTGTGAAGAAATGGGGCCGGTGGCCTATTTTTCAATGGAATTCGGTGTCAATGAAAATATTCCCATTTTTGCCGGTGGACTGGGTGTCCTCGCCGGGGACTATTTGAAGGCCGCCTCCAACATGGCCTTACCCCTTGTCGGCGTCGGGTTGCTGTATCGCAAGGGCTATCTGCTTCAATACCTCGACCAAGAGGGATTGCAGCAGGAAGAATATCCGGAAATAGAATTTTATTATCTTCCGCTGGAGCGCGCCCGGGATACTAAGGGCAATGAAATCACAATTTCAATTACCGGGCCCGAAGGTGAGATTCACGCGTTTGTCTGGAGGGTTCGGTTGGGCCGAACGCCGCTGTTTTTGCTCGATACGAATCTGCCTGAAAATACGCCGGAAGCCCGGGAAATTACAGCCCGTCTTTATGTGGCTGACCCAAAAATCCGGCTGGCTCAGGAAATGCTGCTCGGCATCGGCGGTATGCGGGCGTTGGCAGCCATGAACCTATTCCCTTCCGTTTGTCATATGAATGAAGGACATTCNNCGCCAGAAAGATGTGGGCTCATCTCTGGCCGGGCTGGCCGGAAGACGAAATTCCGATTTCGCATGTCACCAACGGCATTCATGTCTCGACGTTTATCTCCCAGGAAATCTGGCCGTTGTTTGAACGCTACCTGGGGCCGGAATGGTACATGAGTTCACGGCGGCCGGAAAACATTGATCGCATTGACGAGATTTACGACGATGAGCTCTGGCGGGCCCATGAGATGAGCNNCGGAAAAGCCCACCCACAGGACAAGGAAGGAAAGGCAATCATCAAACGTCTGATCGAATTTATCCGCCGGCCGGAAATTCGTCAGCGCGCCGTATTTATCGAGGGCTATGACATGGCGCTGGCACGATCTCTGGTTCAGGGTGCTGATGTCTGGCTCAGCACTCCCAGAAGACCTTTCGAAGCCTGTGGTACGTCCGGCATGAAAGCCGCCGCAAATGGTGTTCTTAATGTCAGTATTTTTGATGGATGGTGGTGTGAAGGCTATTCCGAAGAACGGGGATGGCGGATCGGAAGCGGGGAAGAATATGTCGATTCCGCCTACCAAGATGCCACTGAGAGTCAGGCATTGTACAATGTGTTGGAAAATTCGGTAATCCCATGCTTCTACGAAGAGAACGAGGGTGAACTTCCCAAACGCTGGATTCAAATGATGAAGGCCTCTATGAAAATGGCCATGAAGGATTTCTGCAGCTTGCGAATGGTTGGAGAATATGAACAACGCTTTTATAATCCAATCGTTCACAGGTTGAAAGCGTTGCTGAATAAAAATGGCCTGGAAGCCCGCAACCTTGCGTTCCAACAAAAACGGCTGCAAAACCTGTGGAAGGACATCCGCATCGGGCTGCCGGTACAGATCCGTAAGGGACCGTTTCGCGTCGGTGATAGCTTCGAAATTACGGTAGAAGTCGATCTGGGAAAACTCNNTACACCTGTCAGGTTCCCTGTCGACTGTCCGGCAGATATGGATTTACGGTCAGGGCCATGCCCGCAGGTGATGGTTATTTGAAATTTTTGCCGCGATTGATCACCTGGTCTTAGCACGTATTTTTAATGAACCATTCTATCCATCCCATGGGTAAAATCCCCAGATAGGAGATTTCCCCAGAAAAAATGAAGCGCTTCGCCTATGGACAAAACCGGTGAAGTCGATAAAAATATTTATTGGTCAATACGAAATTGAGAAACGATAAGTATTGGGGGGTAAAATGGACAAGATATATTTTGTTGAGGATATTCAACCCGACCGTATGACGTATGCCGGTGAATTATCTGAATTTGATCATGATGTTGCGAGTGTAAGCGGATCAATGTTTTTGGAATTGATGGATAACAACACGGTGAAAGGTGTTGAGAAGAGAGTACACAAACGATTTCAGGTCAATAACGACGCATTTGCCTTGATCAGGCCTGCTGCTGCCGAAAAGATACGCGTCTCAGATAGAAGTATGGCAGAGATCGCATGTTCCGTATACCGATCGAAACCGGTCAGGTTCGGCAAAATCGATAACATAAGCATGGGTGGACTTTCGTTTTGTTATATATCAGGTGAGGAGCGATCCAACCAATCGTTGGTGCTGGACATATTGGTGGCTGAATCTGGTTTTTACCTTGAAAATTTGACGTTTAAAAACATTTCCGATTTTGAAATGGATGACGAATTTGTGATCAACTCTTTTAAGATGCGCTTGAATCGAGTGCAGTTTGAAGGACTGGGACCTGCTGCAATTATGAAGCTGAAGTATTTTGTCGAAATTTACCGTGTATCCAGGGTGTAGAAATGAAAACTAAAAAAAAGAAAAAAGAGACAGCACTTTTTCTAAAGGATAAACCCCATCGGCAAGTGACATCCGGGCAATATCAATTTAACGCACGAGGTGGAACAAGTTTTGTCATTCGTCGAAGAAGGGGCCAACAAGACAAGCGAATTCTTTGTTTCCAAGGAAGTTGCATCGCAATCGAAAGTTTGCGATTTGTATCATTTATAATAAAAAATACATGAGAGGAGAAAACCGTATCAACATGTTTTAAGGATTGAAAGGAGGTGGTTTCGATGTTCGATCTTAACACGTATAAAAAAGAGGCAAAACTAAAAGATGGAACCAAGATTCTTCTTCGGCCGATGGTGGCAGAAGATCAGGATGCTCTGTATACGTTTTTCAAATCGGTTCCCAAAGAAGATGCCCGATATTTGCGTGATGATGTTGCCAGCANNTTATTGCCGATGCCACTTTAAATCGTCGTCGATACGGTTGGAAATGGCATTTGGGTACCGTACGATTGTTTGTGCACGGAGATTACCGAAAAGTCGGCTTGGGGCAGCTAATGATCAAAGAGATTGCTGATATCGCCTTCAAGCTCGAGCTTGAAAAACTCATTGCCGAGGTTCCGGACGTTAACATTTCTGCGATAAATGCCTTTACGAAGGCGGGATTTTATCGTGCTGCAACGATCCCGAATCTGGTTAAGGATCGGGAAAACAGACCCCTTGATGTGGTTGTAATGATTAAAGATATAAGACCGGCCCGCGACGAGACATATGAGTATGATTTCTAAACCTGTTTTCCAGCACCGGATGAAGTTTGGGATAGAGGAACTTGCTCTCCTCTCATGCACATTTTGAGGGGGTAAAGGCTTAACTTTACTCGAAGAACTCAAACAAAAGGATATTCACGAAAGGTATCTTAACGATAACGCTCCCAAAGGTAGAGAAGGTCCAGAGAAAACAGGTTAAGATTAAAGTTAAGTAACCGGGAAGTCATTTCTTTGCATTTACAAAAGGCCTGGTTTATGAAAAAGGTGAGAGGTTGAAAATCAAACATTCTCACTTTTTTTATGGGATTTCATGGCGAATCCGTTTGAAAAAAAGTTAAAGGTAGACTAAACTCTTCGAAATTGTTAATCACNNTTTGTCGATATTGAAATGTGAGTATACTGAAAAATGTGGTTTTTCACCCCTGATTTAGATTAAAAATTAATACAAGAATTCAATGCACCATTTGAAAAAATTGTCCCCTTTTTTCGCATTTTTGATTTTTGGCAGCATTGCGGTGCTGTTGTGGCAAAATCAAAACAGACACGAACGGGAGCTTGTCCTTCGGCATACAGAAACTTCTTCGGAACAGATACGGATTCGTATGGAAGGCCTGATGAAAGCTCGCATGGCTTCTCTTGAATCATTGGCTGAAAGATGGGTTGAACGGGTTCCGCCGGATTTCAGCCAGACGCGTTTTCTTGCTTTTGCCGAGATGTTTTATTCCCATTATCCCGGCTTTATGGGAATCAACTGGATTGACCCCACGGGGGTCGTTCGATGGGTTTTTCCGGCAAACAGCAATGAACGTGTCATTGATACGGCCATCTTTGAACCTCAGAATTTCCGTGTCCAAAAAAAATTTCATATACTTCACTCAGACCAAAGTATCGCAACCCCTTGTATGGAGATTGTTCAGGGAGGGCTCGGCTTCAACACGTTTTTGCCGCTGGTCTATTCCGGTAAGATTCAAGGTTATCTGAACGGTGTATTCCAGATTAAACAAATTGTGGATATCTGTTTNNTTGGATCTTGTTCCAAAGGCGATCATCTATCCGTCGGGGACGGTCTGGAAGGTTTTTGTTCTCATTTTTGGCCTTGTCATCTCAGCAATCCTCTCATTGCTTCTTCATCTCCTTCTTGAGCGAATGCAAATGTATCGGCAAGCCAGAGATCAGGCGCTTCAGGAAATCAGCGAACGAAAACGTACGGAAAAGGCACTCATAGAAAATGAGAAAAAGTTAGAAGCCGCGCTTGCCGAACTTGCTGACAAAAACACAGAGCTTGAAACCTTCGTGTATACCGTTTCCCATGATCTAAAGACGCCTATTGTGACTATCGAGGGGTTTATCGGTGCACTTCGCGAAGACTTTGGGGATCTAATCCATGAAAATGCTGAAAAATACCTGAATTACATGAGCGATGCTTCCCGAAGGATGGAGATTTTAATCAACGACTTGCTATATCTTTCCCGCATCGGGCGGTTGCCGGAAAGAAAGATCGAGTTTTCCTTTGACGATCTCATGAAAAAAGTTCTTAAAACGCTCCAACCTTACATTGATGAAAGCGGCGTTACATTAAACGTTGAAAAAAGTCTTCCCCTGATTTATGGTGAAATGGAACGATTGAGCCAGGTAATGGAAAACCTGTTGTCCAATGCCGTTAAATACATTGGCAAGGAAAATCCTGCGCCACGGATTGATGTCGGCGCAATAGAACAGGGCGGCCAAAAAGTGTTTTTTGTTCGAGACAACGGCATTGGTATCGAGAAAAATTATTATCAAAAGATTTTCGAGATCTTTCAACGGCTGCCGGCCGGAAAAAAAATCGGAGAAGGGACGGGCGTTGGGCTGACCATCGTAAAGCGAATTATCGAACATCATGGCGGCAAAATCTGGCTGGAATCCGAGTTGGGGAAAGGGACCACGTTTTATTTCACTTTAAAAGACAAGGAGATCTGAACACATGGATTATGAACCTTCGGACATATTGCTTGTAGAGGATGAGGCGGCGCATGCAGAACTTACCAAACGCGCGATCCGAAAGGCCGGAAACGCAAATCGGGTCCACGTTGTTACGGATGGGGAAGAAGCCTTTGATTTTCTTTACAACCGGGGGAAGTATGAGGATAAAATCAAATGTCCCATGCCGGGGTTGATTTTGTTGGATATTAAGCTTCCCGGTATTGATGGCGTAGAGGTATTAAAGAAGATCAAGGAAGACCCTAAACTAAAACAAATTCCGGTGATCATGCTGACCACATCGGAACGGGAAGAGGATATTGTCCGATCTTACAAACATTATGCCAACAGCTATCTGACCAAACCTGTAGGGTTCAAAGAGTTTGAGGAA
>DNGT01000312.1 GCA_003486165.1 Desulfobacteraceae bacterium | reverse complement strand
ATGGCTTCGAGAACTTTGATAAGGTCCACTCCATTACGCTCGGCAAACAGGCTCCACTCGTCGAGAAAGGCCAAAATCGTTGCCCGGAAGCTGTTTTCTATAATTTTTGCCGTTTCCGACTCAATGGGCCGATCTAATACCGTCATCGGATATTCTTTTGTATTGATCACTTCTTTGAGAAACTTTTCCACACGCTTGGTGGCTTCATCGTTGATTCCGCTGCACACCCTCCAAAAATCACGGATGCTGGCCACGTAATGCTTTCCCGGCATTACCCTTTCATAACTGTGGGCCAACAAGGGATCTTTTTCAATACCACGCTTTCGGAACACCTTCCTCATAATGGGATACGCCACCTGCTCGGTGGTGCCCGGCGCCACGGTNNTCTGTTCGTCCATCTCTAACATTGCCCAAAGACTCCTTCAGGTAATCACACTGAACGTCTACAACCACAACATCCGCAAGCTTCAGAACATCGTAAGTAAATGTAGCGATGAGACTCTTTTTCTCATTAACGCATCGATGGATCATCGGCGCCACCTCCGGGTCCTCTGCCTGCACAGGAGGCAACCCCCGGTTAAGCATATGAATCTTCCAGTAGCTGCGCGTACTCGGTCGCTGCATCCCAATGACAAATTTTGTTGGATTGCCGCTTTCATCTTCAGTGTCCGCCACCACTGCAGCCATGACTGCGCCCACAAATCCCACACCCATGACCACTACGATTTCTCGGCCCAGTGCACGCTGGTCACGCACCCTATCTTTTATCCGTTCGAATTCCTTTGTATAGTCATCCGCCTCGGGCAACNNGACTCCTTTTGTTTAACCCCGCTTCAATTAAAGATTATAAATATTCTCATTAATTTTCATGATAGACTCAGGCATGAACTACCTCACAGCTCTAAACGGCCGGTAAAGCGGATCACCCACCAAAACCATTTGCCATGAGAGATAGGGAATACTTATTAAATAACATTCGGCAAGCGTCAGGTTTCCATCCACTAATAAGCCGAAAAATAGTTCCGGCAAGGGAAATGCCTCGACATACGGTTCATACACCGGGCCTATGGTTGCAGCAACCCCTTTTTCAAGCATCTTTTTGCACCAGACATTACTGCTTTTATTCTTTAAAGTCGAACATTCACTGCTTGCGATATGATAGCCAATCGAGCCTGTTTTCCAATGAAACGCATCCACATAATTGGCCAAACTGTACCANNGAAAGTTTCTTACGACCTGGATCAGGCCATCTTGCATCAAAATAGGCAATACCTGACAGTCCTTTTTCTTCTGTTATTATGCTGTCGTCAATGATCCTCTTAACGGTTTTGGCGTCAGGACCGTCCAACCTGCTCACCATCAGAACATGTTCTTTTTTGATGGGAAGCGTTTTGTACTTGAAGCCCAAAAAATATGGATTCGGCGTCCANNTTGGATAAAGGGTAATCCTTTTCAAGGACAAGCGCTATTTCAGAATCGAGTGAAGCCCGTTGATCTTCTTTTCCTAATTTTCTAATCTTCTCATTGACACTATTCAGCTCTTTTTTTATATCATCTCGAACCTTCTTTTGTTCTTCCCCGACATTTTGCAATTGATTTTTAAGGGCGTCCCTTCTATTTTTCAGCGCACGTATTTCTATTTTTTCTTCTGACTTTATGTCAGGGGGAGCAATTTTCAGAGGAATCCCATACATTAATACCAAACAGCGAATATGAATTTCGGATGCGTTCTTTTCAAGATATCTTCCAACCGGTGTTGCCACATTAGTTTTGTAATCGACACGGCTACATGTTTCTTTGTCAGCCACCCGAATCTCGAGGAAATTGCCCGGTGGAATTTTTCTTTTGCTCATATAATATTTTGCCGTATCAATGCTTTTATGAGAATTTTTATTGGCTATGACAAGAATTTCTTCAGGCTCGAGTGCATGGCAAAAATTGGCCAATAGACAAAGTACTGTCAGAAAGAATAATATTTTACTTGAAGCTATCTCAAAAATGTTTTTTGGCCCAATCTCCGAGTTGTGACCTCGTTTCAACTCCTCGGAATACTTGAGTATACCTGCGGGTTGAGTCTCGTCCCCGCCTTGAACTTGAACCAAAATCCTATTTTTGAAATAGCTTCTAATGTTAATGAATGTCATTAACGATTGGGTAATAGGTCATAGGTAAGGGGTGATAGATAAGGGTTATAAAAAGTATAAATAAAGCCAGATGAGACCTTTGAAAAATGTTTAATTTTGTCCAAGAACAAGGAAGACGATAATTTAAGCCACAGGAATACATTGAGTATTTCGAGGATTAAAATTTGAGTCTGACGATGAAATTGGGCAAAAGAGAGCGTTTTTCAAAGGTCTCTCGGACACAGCTCCGCTTTCTCGATTACATCAATTATGTTTTGTAACCATCTGTAATTATGCCAATAATATTTTACCAGGCGCTTAACGGCTTTGAGATACATGACATCGATGATCATTAGCACACGTCACATTCTTTTGGCAACAGATGACCCAATAAATAAAGGGGGAAAATTGATTTATCGGCTTCAATAATTCCGCCAAGAAATTGTTTTATTGTAATTTTTCTCAGAAATTGACGCCGGATGTCCTTCCATGTTAAGGTGAAATATAATGAAAAACAGCTCGATAAATCTGGAAAAATTAAAACCGGCTGTATCCAAATATTGGCTTATGGCGCTGGCAGGTTTGATGTGGAGTGTGGTGGGAATCATGCTTTGCCATATGGCATATATTTGGCTGAGGGCTGTTCCTGGACGCTGGGCCTTGTCCATGGGATCTCTTGGGCTGATTTCGGCACTGGCAGCCTACCGTTTTGTGTTTTTAAAAATAGCACTTAAAAACATCTTCAGACTTTGTCTGTTACCGGATAAAACATGCATTTTCGCTTTTCAGGCCTGGAAAGGTTATTTGATTATTATAATCATGATTTCACTCGGCCTCACGCTGCGCCACTCACCAATTCCACGTCCTTATCTTGCCGTTATGTATACAACTATCGGGGGAGCGCTGCTCTTCTCGAGCTTTCATTTCTATGGGCGCATCTGGCGAGTAAAAATCAAGAAACAGCCATGCCTATTGTCTAAAGATGAATAAACCCTATCGTTGCATAAATAATACGCCGAGTATAGATAACGCAAATGGACGCAA
>DNGT01000139.1 GCA_003486165.1 Desulfobacteraceae bacterium | reverse complement strand
TATAGCACCGCCTCCCAGAGCAATGAGATAAATCGGTAAAAACCTTTCGGCCATCCGCTCGCCCATACCCACAAGGATAACCATGAACAGCATCCCGACGGTACTTTTGCGAAGGCCGAGAAAGTCTGAAATACTCACCCGTTTAGCCATAATCCTGTCACCTCGATGTATAAGAAGTCATGACAAAAGTGTTTGTAATCACTAACCTCCATAAGGCAGGCGATATGATACTTACCAAAAGCCGGGTCGTCAACCGTGATTATTTGATCCAAACCCTGCATAACGAGTCAAATTTTGGACAAAGATTACCAGTTGATCTCAAGGCGTTGGCATTTATTTTTAAACATCTTTTTATTGACAAAACTACTACATGGTGACAAATTTGTCAGGTTATGGTTATTTTGAATCGCAGCAACTTCAGTGTAAAATAATCTAAATTTTTGTGAAGCCTCTCCGCTCTAAAGGACCGGGCTTGCGGGGAGCATCCCGGTATAGTTTTCGTTAATAGCCTTTAACAGTCGGCAGTGAGAAAATTCGAAAAAACAGCAGTTGACTTCTGAAAGAGGTTATGATTGATTGCATGTATATTAAAAGAAACTCAACCCATCGATTTAATTAATCAATTAAATCTCTAAAGATACGAATCCTCTGAAGATTTGTGCATCCATATCGGACATATTATGGGCATAGAAACTGAAAAAAAATATTTGCTCAAAGCGATCGGCGCTTTCAAAAGAAGGTTCATTGTGGTTTCACCTGAATTTAAAATCCTTGCTGCCAATTGCCGACTGAATGGACTCGCTGATTCTGAAACTATCGGAAAACACTGTCATCACGTGTTTTATGATCGATCTTCCCCTTGTGAAAATTGTGCCGTAAAAGAGTCCATTGAAAAGCGAAAGCCCGCATTAATGCCCAAACCGGAAAGCACGTTAGACCTCAATGAAATGCCGTGTTTTTTTTCATACCCCATCTATTCCGGCAACGAAATCGAAGCTTATGTCAGCATGGATTTCGACCTTCCCACCAGGGGTGGACTTGAAGAAAAACTTCAGCGTTCTAATGCCTTTTTACGAAATCTCATTTCAAGTGCTGTGGACGGCATTATTTCTTCGGATACAAAAGGCAAAATTCTCATCTTCAATGAAGCTGCCGAAAAGGTATTCGGGTATACGGTGGATGAAGCGCTAAATCATCTGAATGTTAGGGATATATATCCTGATAATAATGCGTATGAGGTGATGAGAAACCTCAGAAGTGATGACTACGACGGCAAAGGAAAACTCAAATCCTATAAAGTAGACATTATCAGTAAATATGGTGAAATTATTCCCATCATGCTGAATGCTTCCATTATTTATGAGAACGGGAAAGAAATCGCAACTATCGGCTTTTTTCATGATCTACGAGAAGAGCTCCGGATGAAAGAAGAGCTTGAAAAAACCCAACTTCAGCTTCTTCAGGCGGAAAAAATGTCATCTTTAGGGAAACTGGCCGCAGGAGTTGCGCATCAGCTAAACAACCCTCTCGGAGGGATCACTCTGTTTGCCAAACTCATCCTGGAAGAATATGATCTCGAGGAAGGGGCAAAAGAAGATTTAAACCGTATATTGAGAGATGCAAAGAGATGCCGCGACACGGTAAAGGAACTGCTTGAGTTTACCCGGCAGACACGCCACCTGATGCGTCCCCATGACATCAACAAGGCCCTCACCCGAACTCTTTTTTTGCTCGAAAGCCAGACCCTGTTCCACAACATCAATATCGTAAAGGACCTCGATTCATCACTCCCTTTGGTGCTTGTTGATATCCAGCAACTGTATCATTTGTTTATGAACATCATTCTCAATGCAGCCCAGGCCATGGAGGGAAAGGGGATTTTGACAGTAAAAAGTCTCCTATTAAAGAGCGAAGAACAGGTCCGCATTGAAATATCAGATACAGGGCCAGGGATATCCGAAGAAAATCTTCCCCATATTTTCGAACCGTTTTTTACCACCAAAGAAGAAGGCAAAGGGACCGGTCTGGGCCTTAGTCTGGCTTACCGAATCGTTCAAAATCATGGGGGTCATCTCCATGCTGAAAGCAGACGAGAAAAAGGAACAACCTTTTCGATAATACTTCCCATCGGCACTCAAGAAAATAAAGGAGATGCAAGTGGAAATTAATCCGGACATAGCGGTACTGGTTGTTGATGATGAGCAGGATATTCGTGACGCATCTGAACGTATTCTCACCCGCACCGGTTTTAAGGTCATGAAAGCCACACGCGGAGACGAAGCACTGGATGTATTGGACAAAGAGAGAATCGACATCGTTCTTCTGGATCTGAAAATGCCGGGCATGGACGGGCTGGAGGTTTTAAAGCGCATTCGGATGCTGAGCAAAACCATACAAGTTATCGTAATCACGGGATATGCTACGGTAGAAACAGCCATCGAAGCCATGAAACAAGGGGCCTATGACTTCATCCCCAAGCCCTTTGAGCCGGATCAGCTTAGAATTGTCGTCAATCGAGCCTGGGAGAAAATTCATTTTATACAAGAGGCAAAAAGGCTTGAGCAGGAGAGAAACCGGACACTATCTGATCTGGATACGGAAAAAAGCCGTATCCGAACCATCATTGAATCGTTCCCCAGCGGTGTTGTGGTAACTGACCCTAAAGGCCGGGTGATGTTGATGAATCCCGCCTTCAGACAGCTTCTTGGTCTTGATAAAAACGTGAAAACCGGCAACCGGATAGAGGACTATCTGCCGGATGAAGACCTTTGTCAACTGGTCCTGGAAATATCTCAGGGAAAACATGTGGATTATGACGACATCCCGAATTACGAGTTTTCTCTTCCTGATGAGAAATATTTTATGGCCAGAGGACAGCCGATTTTGGGGGAAAAGAAGGAATGCCTTGGAGCAGTGCTCAATATTGTGGACATCAGCGCCATGAAGCTTTTGGACCACCTAAAATCAGAATTCGTTGCAAAGGTTTCACACGAATTGCGGTCGCCATTGTCCACCATCCATGAACAGCTTGCCCTTGTCATCAAAGACATGGTGGGTGAAGACTTTGCGCAAGATCAGCATATTCTCGACCGTGCCAGGGAAAAAACAAAAGGATTGATTTCGCTGATTGGGGATCTGCTTGACCTTTCACGTATCGAGGAAGGAATTATTTGTCAAGAACCTCAATCCCTTCGACTTGAAGAGATTCTGAAGAACATCATCGAATTTCTAAGGACCTCGGCTCAAAAAAAGAACCAGTCTCTCACCCTTGTACTGCCACAGGATGAACTCCCTGAACTTACCGCAGATCCCATTGCACTTGAAAGTATTTTTGGAAATCTTGTTACCAATGCGATCAATTATACACAAGAGGGTGGAGAAATTATCGTAACGGTTGATATGGCCGGCATCAACGTGCGCGTGAAGGTTAAAGACAATGGATTTGGTATCGCCGACAAATATCTGAATAAAATCTTTGATAGGTTTTATAGAGTAAAAGACGATAAAACCAGATATATCACCGGAACCGGCCTTGGACTGCCCATCGTCAAAGGGCTTCTGGATTCCATGGGCGGATTCATCGAGGTAGAGAGCGAACCCGGAAAAGGGAGTGTTTTTACTGTTTTACTTCCCGTCAAAAATTGAGTTGGTGTTCATCCATAAATGAGGATTTTTGTTCAAGATCAAGGTATGCAAAAAAATAACCGGAGGCATATAGTTGTAGTTGATATTCTGAGAATTATTTTTTGAGCATAACGCAGAGATTGGGCAAAAAGACCATTGATGGATGAACATGAGTTAGAATTTTTCATTAAGGGCTTTTATAAATTCCTCGGGCGGCACCTGAATGCCTGTCCAGAGCGCCAGGGTGCGTCTGCACTGATATGCGAGGGAAGGTAGACCATCCATGAACCGTGCACCAATGCGTCGGGCCATATCCTGCCAGAAATTTTCAATGCGACCATAATTGAGATCCACCACCAGTTCGCAATCTTTTATATTGAGTTTGTCAATTAACACCTTCATCTCCAGAGACTCATCCGGGCTTGAAACAGAAGTGGCGTTGACCACGATGTTGACAGACAAGGTTCGATTCTCAAGTTCATCAAGGCGTAAGGCTTCTCCGCCAAAACGATGAACCATCTCAGAGGTTTTATTTTCATTACGGCCGGCAACAAAAATAGAGGTTGTTCTCAACCAGTTTAAAATAAACACAATGGCTTTGGCGGCACCGCCGGTTCCGAAAACCAGGGCTGATTTTTCCTCAACATCAAATCCCGATTCACTCAGGGCGTCCATGAAACCAATGGCATTGGTATTGTATCCTTTAAGTATATTGCCGTTACGAACGATGGTGTTGATGGCGCCGATAATATTCGCCCCTTCTGAAAGTACATCCAAATGCGGTATTACTTTCTCTTTAAACGGTATGGTGATACTCGCCCCGGCGATATTCAGGACCCTGATACTTTTCAATGCCGAACCGATCTGATCGGGATCAACTCTAAAAGGCACAAATGCCCCATTTAATCCGATCCGTTTCAGCACCGTGGAAAATATGGTCGGCGATTTTGAACGCATGACCCGTTCGTCGCCCAATATGCAGTATACTTGCATTCGAAAATCATCACCTTAAGACCGAACGAATCTCCAAAGAGGAACACCCCGGCCATAGCGTAGCGGAAATCCCGTTTACTGAAAAAAAGCGGGAAATCAAATTTTAATTTAGCGGTTCTTGTGAGACAAAAAACCTGCACCATCTTCCGGGGCAGGTTTTTTGTAGGCATATTTGTAAAAACAAGCGAAATCTGGTTTAATAACGGAAAGTCATTTTATAATCCAAACTCGGACAAATCCGACCCGAGATACTCACGCTCATTTTCACCGAGAATCCCCAGAGACAGGCATATAATGGTCCATAAATGCGTCGTGTGGTATTTCCCTCCATAATGGTCTTTTAAATCGTGAATTTGTGCGTGGCAGTTGTGGCACGGTGTCAGGCAGTAATCAGCACCGGTTTCCATGATCTGGTCAAACTTACGTTTGCCGTAATATCGCCGGGCATCGGGGAATCCGGATTGCAGGAACCCCCCGCCGCCGCCGCAACAGTAATTGTTCGATCTGTTGGGATTCATATCAATAAAATTTTCTTCACCCACCACCGATTTAACGACAAATCGCATGTCTTCCGCCACCGGATCGCCGAAGCTCTTTCGTACCAGCTGGCATGGATCCTGTACCGTGAATTTTATCTTCAAGTCCTTATTCCAGTCGGAATTCACTTTCAGCTTTCCTTCCCGAATCCACTGGGCATAGTATTGAATGATACTTTTACACTCAAAGTTGTGCTCAATGTTGAATCTTTGCAGTCCGACCCGGACTGCGAAAAGTTCGTGCCCTCACTCCGTATTGAGCCAGACCTTGCATTTGAGNNAGCGGCACCATCTCGTCCGGTTCGGTTACCGGTTCACGAGAATTCTGGTTAAGAAAGAAATAGGCGCCCTCCTTATCCATAGGGGCTTGAAGATCTTTGAAACCCGGTTGTGTTTCACGGACTTCTTCAAGGACATCTTCCACAACAAACCGCCAGTCATCTTCATTGGCGCCCATGGCACTGCACGTGTCGTTCTTCAGCGCCATCTCGCACGATCCCCGAATGCCTTTGGGTTGGTCTTCTTTAGGCCAGTTTTTGCGGATGTTAAAAACCAGAGCGGGGATGTCGATTTTCATGGGACAGGCATATGTGCAACGGGTGCACATGGTACAGGTCCATGCCCACTTGGAATTCAGAATCACATCGTCCATGCCGAGAGATGCCAGGCGCAAAAATTTTCTGGGATCCATATCTTCTAAACCCGTTGCCGGACAGCCGGCAGAACAAATCCCACAGGTTAGACAAAGATTCAAGTTTCCGCCTTCGGGCAACAGCCCCATGACATGTTCTTTGAATGTGCTTTTTTTCTTCCCTTTAATCTCAAAAATCTGGGATGACATTATCCCCTCCTTTAAATTGAAGATTGACGATTGAAAATTCACTTGAAAAAGACCTGTCCACGCAACATGAAATAAGGCTTCAGCATTCGGATCGTAGAGCTCTCCGAGGCGCAGTCTCTAAGAGACAGAGTCCTATGCCACGGAGAGCATAAGTTAAAGGGTGCGAAACTTGAGTCATCAATCTTCAACTGAAAATTGTCGTCACACATACGGGACAGCATTTGCTGTCCGGTTAGCCGAGAAGCTGTTTAATACTTTCCGAAATTTGTTCTGCTGAAGCGGGTTTGGCGATATAGTCATCAGCCTCCGTCGCCATTCCATCCCGATGGGTATATCGGGTTGACGTCACATGGGACGCTACCGCGGTTAACAAGATGACGGGAATATCGACACACTTTTTATCGGCTTTCAGTCTCTTGCATACCTCGTACCCGTCCATTTCAGGCATCATCACATCTAAAACAATGGCGTCCGGTGGATTTTCATGAACTTTCTCCAATCCTTCAACACCGTTATAAGCAACATCAACTTCAAAACCTTCCTTCTCTAACTGCCCTTGCACGATGGAACAGAAATCAGGCTCATCGTCGACAACTAAAATTCTCCTTTTTTCAGCCATAATAAACCTCCTTTATATTGGTCATCTGCATGTCCTGTGAAATTCCTACACCAGCAGGACTGTTTTACCGGAGTATTTGGACATTGACCCAATGACCTTGTAAACTTAATTATCTTGATATTTAAATCATGGACCTTTTCCTCTGGTCCAACAGGGTAGAACTACTCAACACTCGGTCTGGGATACAGACCGGATTTTTCTACAATCTCGGGGACCATTTCTTCCCACTCAATGGCCATGACATGAAAACCGCGCACCCCTTTGATTTCTTTAAGGCGCTGAATGGATTCGATACAAATCCTGATACCCTCTTCAGGTTGTTTCTCTTTAGGCGTATCGGCCATCCGTTTCACCATCTCATCCGGAACCTCAATCCCCGGCACTCTATTTTTCATGTATCGTGCCATTCCGACGGATTTAAAAGGGGTTACCCCTGCCAGAATAGCAACTTTTTCAAGAAGACCGCGGTCTCCTGCCATTTTCATCCAGAGTTCGAACTTGTCGATGTCGTAGATACACTGGGTTTGAATAAACTCAACACCGGCGGCAACTTTTTTCGCCAGACGGGGGACCCGGATTTCAAATGGATCTGCAAATGGATTTGCGGCAGCACCCACGAACATCTGGGGAGGACGCTTAATGTCGTCTCCTCCTAAAAACTTTCCCTCGTCCCGCATATGCCTGACGGTTTGAATTAACTGCATGGAGTCAATATCGTGAACATTCTGACCGGTCGGACAGTCGCCAAAGCTTTGATGGTCGCCGGAAAGACAAAGTATGTTATAGATGTCAAACGATGCCGCTCCGAGGATATCACTCTGCAAGGCAATCCGGTTCCGATCCCTGGTCACCATTTGCAGTACCGGTTCGAGTCCCATGAGTTTCAAACGAATACAAGCCGCCAAACTGCACATTCGGGTGACGGATGTCTGGTTGTCGGTAATATTGATGGCATCCACATGATCCTTAATCAGGTTGGCTTTTTCAACGATTATCTCAGGATCACTCCCCCGCGGGGGACCACATTCGGATGTAACAGCCATGTGGCCGGCGGCCAGAATCTTTTCCAGTTTGCTTGGTGTCTTTACTTTCATTCCTGTACATCCTCCCTGACAACTTTTCTGGGTCCTCCGGCCCTGTCGGTGGACCAGTCTTTTATAGGACTAAGTTCTTCATAATCATCCAGCCTGTTCAGCGCCTTGAGGCGATCAATAATCAACTGCCAGGCACAGTCGATCTCCTTGTTAATTTCGCAACTACCCTTAACGGAACCACCGCATGGGCCGTTAAAAATCCGTTTTGCACAGCGGGAAACCGGACATATTCCTCCGGTGCGCGCCAGAATACAATCACCGCAACCCTGACACCTTTCCGTCCATAGGCCGCGTTTTTCAGTGACGCCCATAAAGCAGGTGTTCACCCCGGGATAGATGGGTGTATCATGGTATTTTTCCGCCATAAACTGAACACCCACTCCGCANNACTTCTTTCTTTCCCCCTGCCTCACAAACCGTAACACACTCATTACAACCGAGGATAAGGATTTTCTCATGTTCTTTGATTTCTTCTATAATCTCTTCAATGGGTTTTTTGTCAGCAACAATCATAAGACCTCTCTTTCATTAGAGACTGAAAAGTTTACATGGATTTATGCGGCCTTATTTTTGGCCAGTTTAATGGGATTGGGCCCCAATTTTCGAATTCTTTCGTCCATTTCAANNGCATAGACGCCGTCCGCTCCTTTTTCAAAGGCATGGAGGATATGAAGGACATCTAACTTACCGGTGCACGGAAGGAGAATGATTTTAATATCCGTCGGATATTGCAATCTCATGGAACCTGCCAGGTCCGCAGCAGTGTATCCTCAATAACTGCAACAAAATGCGATAATAATCGGTTCAAAATCTTCCTTCATAATACCTCCTTGGATTGATGATTTTCGATTGTTGATTGTTGATTGAGACCATTCCAAAATTTTTTCAATCAACAAACATCAATCATCAATTGTGACCTCTCATCGGCTCGTTCACATACTGCATGTCAGTTGTTTCGGCCTGAATTAAGATTCATAATAAACTTACATGACCCCTTCGAGCAATGCATCCACCTTGCTCATAATCTGGACATCCTCATACCAATTGAGTTCAATGGCTTTGGCAGGACATTCCGCTGCACAGACACCGCAGCCATGGCACAAAGCCATATCGATCTCACTTACCCCGTCTTCGTTAATTCTCGGCACCTGATACGGACACGACCTGACGCATATCAGGCATGAGGCACAAAGATCTGCTTCCACATGCGCCGTTACCGCCGATAGGGTTAGATGTGGCTGGGACAAAAATGTCGTGGCCCTGGAAGCCGCAGCAAAGGCCTGAGAAATCGATTCATGCAACAACTTGGGACTGTGGGCGGTTCCGCAGACAAAGACACCCTCTGTTGCCATATCCACCGGCCTCAACTTAACATGCGCCTCCATGAAATGACCTTCTGCTGTTCTGGCCAGTTTTACAATGGATGCGAGCTCTTCGGTATCTTCAGCCACCATCCCTGCACTCAGT
>DNGT01000460.1 GCA_003486165.1 Desulfobacteraceae bacterium | reverse complement strand
CTGAATATCGTTGGTCACCCGTGTTACCAATCGACCCACGGGATTGCGCGTGAAAAATGCCACCGACAGACTCTGGATATGTTTGAACAGGTTTACCCTTAGATCATGCATAACCATTTGACCTGCATATTCCATGATTAAAACCTGGACAATATTGAGAACAGAATTAAAAATTACGATGGCNNAACCATTTTATTTTCTTTTATTTTCTGTCCGGGTACAATATATCGATCGATGGCAATCTTGGTCACGTAAGGCAGAGAAAGGTCCAGCAGGGTGATAAGGACAATCAGAACAATTGAGCTAACCAGCAGCAGTTTATACGGTTTTGTATATGGATACAGCCGTCCCAACAATCTGACATCATAAGGTTTGCCAAGCTGTTTTTCTTCGAAATGACCATAATCAATACGCATATTCTTCTTCTATCTCCTGGAGACGGTATGTTTTGGCATAATATCCGTCAGTTGCCATCAATTCCGAATGAGTGCCGGACTCAATGATACGGCCGCGATCAAGGGTGATGATCTGATCGGCAAACCTGACAGCGGAAAGACGGTGTGAAACAATTATGATGGTTTTTTCCCCGGCCATGGATCGAATGGTATTGATAATGGTTTTACCGGTTTTAATATCCACCTGGCTGATGGGATCATCCAGTATCATAATGGGTGATCCCTTCAACAATGCGCGTGCCAGGGCAACGCGCTGTTTCTGGCCGCCGGAAAGAATAACCCCTTTTTCGCCCACAACGGTTTTAAAACCGTCAGGAAAAGCGTTAACGGCATCATAAAGGCATGCGCCTTGGGTTGCCTGGATCAATTCCGGTTCTCTTGTGTTTGTATTGTCGAACGTGATGTTTTCCCGGATGGTACCGGCAAATAAAAAGGGTTCCTGGGGCATATACGAAATCATGGATCTTAAGTTTCGGATTTGAATCTTGTGAATATCGGTTCCGTCCAACGTAATGCATCCTTTAACAACCTCAAAGATTCTGGGGATCAGGCTCAAAAGGGTCGATTTGCCGCTTCCCGGAGGACCGACAATCCCGAGCATGTGACCCTGCTTTATTTTTAGGTTGATACTGTCCAGAACGGGCGTGTTACCGGAGGTATGAATATGCGGCGTATAAGAAAATGACACCGATTCAAAGGCGATAGAGCCCTTGACATGCTCGAGAAGTCCTGGTTCAGGCATATCATCCACTTCCGGATGGGTTTGGATGATTTTGTCGATCCTGTCCAAAGATGCTTTGCCGCGCTGGATCAGGTTTGTGACCCACCCCGTGGCCATCATGGGCCAGGTTAACAGGCCGAGATAACTGATAAACGCAACAAAATCTCCGGGCGTGATGGTAAAAGTTATGGTTTGTCGGCCCCCTAAAAAAAGGACAATGGCAAGGCTTATGTTTGAAAAAAAGACCATCATCGGAAAAAAAGATCCGGTAATTCTCACAAGGGCCATGTTTTTTTCAACATAAGTTTTTGACACCGATTCGAGCTTGGATGCTGCTTCCTGTTGACGGTTGTATGCCTTGATGATGCGAATGCCTGCAAATCTTTCCCTCACAATTTCTGTCAGATCCGAAAAAGATCCCTGGACNNAAAACAACAGCATCGGTCAGTGCCACCATGCCCATGCCTGTGGCCATTCGAATGTGTTGAATGTCATTGGTGGCGTGGGCCATCAGATCGCCGGTTTTGGTTTTAACGAAATATGAGGCAGATAGTGTTTGAATGTGGGCAAAAAGTTTGTTGCGCAGGCCCTCCTCCACCCGTCTGGAAGTTCCGAGGAGGCAGCGTCTCCATATATAACGGAAAATGCCGATCAAAACGGAGATCCCGACGATGTAAAATGCATATATCAACAGCGATGGAATATCGATTCGATAGCCGGTAAGATCGTCTATGGCCCACTTAATAACACGAGGAATGAATAACTGCAGAAAATCGACGGTGATAAGACAAACAAGGCCAATGATGATAACCAGCCGTCGTTCTTCAAGATACGGTTTTATTAAATATATAGATTTCATGGTTTTTTTTACAAACAATTGCTTTTATAACAGAATTTCGTATGGGTCAACAAAAGTCGAAACGCGTGCGATTTGCGAAATATTTGGGTTCGTCATTACATTGACTTTCGTGCCGGTGCTTGTTATGTTGTTAATCTATGGAATCCGGAAACATCGTTGAATATATTGACCGCCAGAAAATAATGTGCGCGGTAGTATTGGAAGTTAAAAATCAAAGACTTAGACTTCTAACCGAATCCAACCGTGAAGTCAACCTTTCACCCAACCGCCTGGCTCACACGTACAAAACCCGCCTCGATTTGTCCATGGGACGAAATAAGATGGTTGACACATTAAAAGAGATTGTCGGCCGACGCAATGCCTTAATCAACAATGTTGATATCAAGGAATTATGGGAGGTATTAAATACGGAACAAGAATGGATCGACTTGAAGACAATGACGGAATTCTGTTTTCCGGACAGCCCGAATGATGATCACGAGTCCGCTGTGGTCAGGGCCTTTTTTAAAAACAGGTTTTATTTTAAATTTCAGCGCGATCGGTTTTTCCCGAATACCCAAGATCAGGTCGAACGAAAAATTGCCCATGAAAGAGAAGCTGCCCGAAGGAATCGTATTATCCAAGAAGGAGGGGACTGGCTGGCAAACGTGATAAACGATAATGATCCCTTAATACCCGAGGATAAATTAGAAATCGTAGATCTGCTCAATTCATTTTACCTTTTTGGAAGGGAACACAAAAACTATGATCTTGGAAGGGCGATACTTGCAAGGGCGGGCATAGACCCTGACGAAGAACTCTTCAACGTCTTGATCAAACTGGGCGTGTTTCGTGAAAACGAAAATATAGACCTTTATCGGTATGACATCGCCACTGTTTTTCCTGATGAAGTGAATGAATATACAACTCGACTCATTGCTTCAAGTCAAGATTCTTTAGACACAACACATCGAAAAGATTTAACAATGCTTCCCCTAATGACCATAGACGGTCAGATGACTTTAGATTTTGATGATGCGATCAGTTT
>DNGT01000355.1 GCA_003486165.1 Desulfobacteraceae bacterium | reverse complement strand
AGAAACCGCTTCAGCAAGACGACGAGTTTCATCGATGTTTGGGCCTGTTTTCATTCCATCTCGATAGATATCTGTAAAGTTGATAACGGCAACGCCACAATCTTCGAATTGTTTTGCAAGATCCACAGCATTTACCTGAGTTGTTTTAGTCCAGCCCTCAATGGCAACCAACCCATTACGCGCATCAATGCCGACAACAATCTGGCCAGGATATGATTTACAAGCATCTTTTACGAGTTTCGGATTTTGGATGGCTTCAGTACCAATAACAACCCTCTTGACTCCAATTTCGAAAAACATTTTGATCGTTCTTTCGTTCCGGATACCCCCGCCAACCTGTATATCTGCATTAACACTTTCTATGATTTTTCTTATCGAATCGAGATTCTGTGGACTTTTTTCAATAGCACCATCAAGATCAACGACATGAATAATTTCAGCCCCCTCATCTTCCCATCTCTTTGCCATAGCCGCAGGATTATCGGAAAATACCGTTTCTGCATCCATGCGCCCTTGGGAGAGCCGTACACACTTTCCATTCTTTATATCAACTGCAGGGATAATAAGCATTTCTTTATCTATTTTCGAGTGTTTCGGTTTTGGCAGGAACAGAAAAGTCTTTAANNGTATATCAAAAGCTACAGAAGCCGGCAAATCGACTGAATATTCACCACCGATTCGTTCTCTGAAACGATAAATGTACCCGGCAAATATCGCATCGGCATTTAGTGCTCGTCCTATTTCAAGCTGCAAGTCTCGTTCTTGCACCGTTTTATTGCTTCCCGCTAGCAGTTCCGACATAACCCCTTGGGCCTGACTGCTGGGTATCAGTTCAATATCTTTTCGATCTTTTAATAAAATAAACAAACGTTCAGTAAGCATAGCGGCTGCGCCTTCCGCCATTTCTCCGGTGGTGAAAACCTTTCCGCACACCGGACAGCGACCGTCCGCACTTTCTCCAAATACTGAAGCCATATCCTTAAAAGAAAGAAGCAATATTTTTTCTATTCCAGTCAGACTCGGCGGTTTTTCCTTTACAATATTATCCCCTCCGCAAGCTGAGAAAAACACTATACCTGTCAAAAGAAAAACTTTAAGCAACACATTATAAGTTTGTAATGGCTTCATCGGCGAAAATTATTGATGCATTAATTATGGATTTTGTACATTTTGTAGTAAAACACTTAAACTGAATCATTCCTTAATCACAAACGATTGATGATTTCCGTTTGGCCGGAGAAGATTGAATATTAATTGACAAGAGTCAATAAAAAGTTAGATAAAATTTAAATTTCAAACGATTGTATCAAAATATCGGTGAAGTGTTAGTAAAAAGATAGCATGAAGCGATATCACAAATCTTCAATCGTCACTTTTCAATTTGGCTCCGGTTTCTCCGGGTTAAGGAGGGATAAGTATGATTATAAAACACCCTTTGATGAACGAACATCTTTTATCCGGTCATCAAAAGAAGCAGCCTGGCCCAAAGCCCTTCCGGCAGCTTTGAAAATAGATTCATTAATATGATGTTCATTATCACCGTAAAGAACATTAACATGAAGGTTCATTCCACAACGGTTTGAAAATGCTCTTAAAAATTCCTTGGTGAGAGATGAAAAAGCATGTACTTCGGATGTTGCTCTTGCCGGAACATTGTAAACCAAAAAAGGACGCTTGGACAAATCAACGGCCACAGAAGCGAGTGCGTCATCCATCGGCGTAACAGCATGGCCGAATCGTTTTATCCCTTTTCTGTCGCCTAAAGCACTGTCAAACGCATCTCCTAAAACGAGTCCAACATCTTCTATGGTGTGATGGAAATCAACATCGATATCCCCAACAGCGTCAATGGATAGATCAAAAAAGCCATGAACGGTAAAGAGTGTAAGCATATGATCAAAAAAAGGGATTCCTGTTGATATCTCATTTTTACCNNTTCAACTTCGGCTGTACGCTCCATGGCATTAATGTCCCTTGCTTTTTTGTTCATTGATGCGCCGTGCAGATTCTGCAAACTTAACAAACTTAATAATTTGAATTATGGATCGGATTGCTGAATTTATCAATCCGTTTTGTTCTTACAACAATTTTGCATAAAAAACAACATGCCTGTTTGCAAAACCACAATAAATTAAAGAAGGACTTGAATAAATATATTCCAAGCCCTTGTTTTAATATGAATGGAGATGAAGGGGATCGAACCCTCGACCTCGGCGTTGCGAACGCCGCGCTCTCCCAGCTGAGCTACATCCCCATAAAAACGTTTATTTTTTTTCATATCAAACTCCAAAGAATCGGTCAATTTAAAAAATACCCAACCGTAAACTCATCAGCATGAGATGTTAAAAATATTTGACCCATACGCTATTTATTCATATAGGTGTATTTTAGCCTTAGGATTATACCTTGATAAATTACCCCGGTCTGCTGCGCTTTTTCGGTGTGGATGAAAATTAAAGGTGCGAAACTTGGCCGGCATACTCCCCTCTATCCCGTCCTTTAGGACGAGTAGATTTCACTTTAACCTAAATCGAGAAAATATGTTTTAAAAAGGAAAAACTATGACCAGCAAAATTATTTTAAGGAATGCTTTCAAGCGCTTTACACTGGATCAGGACAAAACATTGCCACCCGAGGAGACGGTTATCCGTTTCAAAGAAAAATTAAAAAAAGTTGATCTCGATATCCTTGAATATACGGTAAGAATCGATAAAGGCAGATTGGACATCCCGGTTTATTTCAGCAGTTGCGGAAAAGATGCAGTAGAAATAATCGGAACGAAAAAACAGATGGGAAAAGGTGCTACTCCGCATCAGGCTGAAGCAAGCGCTGTAATGGAACTTGCTGAAAGGTTTAGCTTTTTCAGTTTTTGCAAAAATCCCGANNCTTATTCCTTTTAATTGGTTCTATACGATCAATGAATTCAACGGTCCATCTGCCGGCAATTGTGTGGAAGAAGCCCTAAGCCAAGGCATCTGTGAAATTGTAGAGCGACATGTATCTTCGATAATCAGTCAAAACCACTTGAAAGTACCTGCAATTCGGGCAAGTTCAGCATCCGATCCGATGGTTAGAGAAATGATAGGAAAATTCAGGAAAGCCGGTATCAGGATATTCATTTCAGATTTTTCACTGGATATGGGAATACCCAGTGTCGGTGTGCTGGCATATGATCCCTCGACGTTTCCGGAAAGAAGTGAAATTGTCTGGACAGCCGGAACAACACCTGATCCGGAAAAGGCGTTAAGCCGAGCACTTACGGAGGTGGCTCAGCTTGCCGGAGATTTTGATACTGCTTCTAAATATGTGGCCAGTGGTCTTCCCAAACCGAAGAGAATTGAAGATGTCGAATTTATCATCAACCCCGGAGAAAGTATCGATATTAACACGCTTCCTGAACTTTCAAACGAAAATATTAAAATTGAAGTTGAAAACTGTATATCTGCTTTGGCTCAAAAGGGTATGGAGGTGATTGTGGTGGATACCATGCATCCCATGCTTGATATTCCGGCTTTTTATACTATCATACCAGGCGCTCATTTCAGGGAAAGATCTGTTGGAACCAGTGTAGGGATGTTTTCAGCTAAAATTATAACCGAAAATCAAACGCCCCATGTTGCCCTTAAAGAACTTAAAAAAATCGAAC
>DNGT01000168.1 GCA_003486165.1 Desulfobacteraceae bacterium | reverse complement strand
TAGGATGGTTTGCTTTCCGGATCGGTTTGGCAGAGAACACAGTAATAGCCGGCAATTTCACCATTGGTAATGAATATTTTTGACCCGTTTATGACCCATTCGTCTCCATCCTTTTGCGCTGTCGTATCCATCCTTGTNNATCGGCAGCTTTTTTCCATATCTTTTCCGGAAATTCGTGCTTTCTGTCCAACTCAAGGGCAAGATCTTTGTCAAATTCGCCTTTGGCAAAATCCCTGGCAGCTTTCTGGATTTCCTTTTGTGATGTTGTCAGTTCAAAATCCATTGTATTCTCCATCTGTTTAAAAGTTTTATTTTTTTTGAAATTTAACATATGCTCTAGCCTATTGCAAGGAGTTTGAGATGGTGGATCAACCGCAAAAATCTCGATTTCTTAAATGCATTAAAAATAAAAGGAGCTTGACGGAAACGTTCAACTGGAATAATTAAAAAAAATTGTTATAGTTTAAATATGATAGTTTTGTAACAAGCAAAAATAAATGTTAATTTTAAAATAACATATAATAATATTTTAGAAAGGAAATTGGATACCATGACGTTTTCAATTGCACTCGCAGGTAAGGGAGGCACCGGGAAAACAACTGTTGCGGGAATGCTTATCAAATATCTGGTAAAGATGGATAAAACACCTATCCTTGCAGTGGATGCCGACAGTAACGCAAACCTAAATGAAGTCTGTGGTCTTGAAGTCACAGACACCCTTGGTAACGCCCGTGAAGAAATGAAAAAAGGAGTCGTGCCCAGCGGAATGACAAAAGACATTTTCATGAACATGAAACTGCAGCAGGCGGTTGTGGAAGACGAGGGATTCGATCTCGTTGTTATGGGACAGCCTGAAGGTCCGGGATGCTATTGTGCCGCAAACACGCTTTTGACAGGATTTCTGGAAAAATTGACCGGAAACTATCCTTATATCGTTATGGATAATGAGGCTGGAATGGAACATATCAGCCGCTTGACCACCAGCAACGTAGACCTTCTTCTCATTGTTTCGGACACGTCCCGTCGCGGCCTTCAGGCAGCCATTCGGATCAATGATTTGGCAAAAAATCTGAACATCGGTGTCTCCAAAAGCTATCTCATCATCAACCAGGTAAAAGACGCTCCGTCTGACGCGGTTTTAAATATGGTAAAAAAAAATGGCCTGGAAATTGCCGGTACCATACCTGAAGATAACGACGTATATGAATATGATTTAAACGGACGCCCGACCATTGAAATTCCGGAAGACAATCAAGCGGTTAAGGCTGCATTTGAAATATTCGATAAAATAATTCCATAATTCCTTTTGAAATACATGAAAAAAACAGGGTTTTTGTATGACGAGAGATATCTGCTCCACGACACCGGGCCCGGTCATCCTGAATCGCCCGAAAGACTCAAGGCCATCTATCAAGGGATAAAAGATGCCGATCTTCTTTCAAAGCTGACCATAATCCAGGCCAGTCGGGCGGATGTAAAATGGATCGAAACAGTCCATGAAAAACATTATATCGAACGCTTTGAAGCTGCTTGCCGCGCTGGCGATTCAATGCTTGACTATCCGGACAACCAGATGTGCACCGAAACTTTTGAGACTGCCCTTCTGGCCGTTGGTGGCGTTCTTGATGCCGCAGGGCGAGTAATGATGGGCAAACTGGACAATGTTTTCTGCGCCGTCAGACCCCCCGGTCATCATGCGGAATATGACCATGCCATGGGGTTCTGCTATTTTAATAATGCTGCAATAGCCGCCAGATATCTACAAATAGAATGGGGTGTTCAAAGGGTCGGTATCGTCGATTTTGACGTTCATCATGGTAACGGCACCCAGCACATTTTCGAAGAAGATCCCGATGTATTCTATTACTCCATTCATCAGCATCCGACATTTGCGTTTCCCGGAACCGGACGTGCTTTTGAAACCGGCAGTGGTAAAGGGAACGGATCGACACGAAATTACCCGGTTTTGCCGGGTGATGGAGATAAAGAATACCTGGGACTTATACAAAGGGACCTCATCCCGGTTATAGAAGCATTCAGTCCTGAAGTGATCATCGTATCGGCAGGCTTTGATGCCCATGTTGACGACGATATGTCAGATATAAAACTGTCAACACAAGGATTTACAAGAATAATGGAAAGGATTGTCGCTTTGGCCGAACTTTACTCAACCGGGAGAGTGATTTCCGTTCTTGAGGGGGGATACTGCCTTAAGCGCCTTCCGGAACTGGCGGCAAACCATGTCAAAGTTCTATTATCTATTTGAAAGTAATGCGTTTTGCTGCAATAATACTAATTTCTTCACAACCCTTTTAGGCAAAGTTTATCATCATCGGAGGCTAATATGTTTATCAGCAAAGTAATGACCAGAAATGTTGTTACCATTGACAAAGATGCTGATATCTCACAAGCACAGGAAAAAATGTCAAAACATCTCTTTCGCCATCTTCCTGTGGTCGATGAGAATAATCGACTCATTGGAATCGTCACGGATCGTGATCTTAGAAGCGTATTGCCGTCTTCTCATTTTGGCCAAGAAAATAGCCCGGAAAAATGGAAAAGTTCTTCAAAGCTTAGAATAAAAGATATCATGACAAAAAATCCTGTTACCATTTCTCCTTTAGACACCATCCAAGATGCGCTTATTTTATTACACAAAAAACATTTTGGAGCACTTCCCGTCGTTGTCGAGGAACAAAAACTTATAGGTATTATTTCCGTCCGTGATCTTTTACGTGAGTTTATCAATGTTCTGGGTTTAGAAGAGCCTGGAACGCTTCTGTGCATTATCGTAGAGAATAAAATCGGACAAATGAAAAAAATTGTTGATGCCATTTCCGAAGAGAACATTTCATTTGGGAGTGTCCTGGTTTCAAGATACTGGGAAAAGGGAAAGCGGGCTGTTTTTCCGTATCTCTTGACTCAAAATATCGGACCTTTAAAAATAAAACTAAAAAAAATAGGGTTTACATTGCTTGACCCCATGGAATGGTAAATGGCCTGTTCGCTGAAAAATGACTAAAACCATGCACAGCTTCAAAGATCGGAAAGAATTTACGGACAGCCCTTACAAAGAACTCTATATCTACTATCTCCATGGCCGATTGAAACCTGACGATAAAATATGCGGAAGCGATTTTATCGGCAACTGGCAGGAAGATGATTTTTCTTTTCTCTTTTTTTCCAAATCTTCCCCGGACGAAGTCTCAAAAATACTCAGTTCCAATCCCGGCTCGACCCTTCTCGATGAATTTCATATGACATATGACCAATGGCAGGGAAGTAAAACAGCTCCTGAAAAAATCGGTCGATTTTTTATTGTACCACCATGGAGAAAAAATGGGAAAAAAATGAACGTTTGTCACAAAGAACTGACCATATTGCTTGATCCCGGTGTTGTATTCGGGAATGGTTTACATACCACAACACGAGACTGCCTCGAAGCATTGGAAATGGTATTCTTGCGTGATTGCATAGAGCTTGCTATAGATATCGGGACAGGAACGGGAATTCTTGCATTGGCTGCGTCCCTCCTTGGATGCAGAAGCACGCTTGCCATTGACTTTAATTTTTTAGCCGCAAATACGGCATTGCGAAATGTACGTCTAAACAGCTTGGAAAATAGAATTCTGGTCACCCAGGGACGAGCTGAGGATTTTATTGACTCACCTTCAGATCTTGTGATAGCAAACATTCACTATGATGTAATGAAACATCTAACCGCTTACCAAGGTTTTTATAATAAAAAGTGGTTCATTCTCTCCGGTCTGTTGAGAAGCCAGGCAAGGGATATAAGCTTTAATTTATCCAGGAATCGTATAAACATCATTAAGACTTGGGAATGTGACGGTATCTGGCATACCTTTTTGGCAAAGAAGGATTGACAATGATTATCAAATGCTGGGGGTCGCGAGGCTCCATCCCGGTTTCAGGTGAAGAATATATCAAATATGGTGGAGATACCACCTGTATAGAAATCAGAACAAAAAGTGACGACATTATCATTGTCGACGCCGGAACCGGCATACGAAGGCTTGGCAGCANNAGCCATCCTGATAAAGGCAGCGGATATAAATTTACGGAAGACGGCAAATCATTTGTCTTTCTGACAGACAATGAGCTGGGTTTTATACACCCCGGCGGTCTGTCGTATAAAGATTATATGGAATTTTCCGAGGGTG
>DNGT01000329.1 GCA_003486165.1 Desulfobacteraceae bacterium | reverse complement strand
AATCGCTCAACTTGCGTTTTAAATTGGCTGATGCAGGAAGATCTCCTTTTTAGCTTAGGTTTCAGATGAGATCCATTTGAAATCAAATAGTGTTGTTCCAGTATTCCAATACCCCGACTGGAAAACATTATCGATAGAGTCGATTTGATTGTAAACGAAGTACGGTTTCCAAGGCATTGGTAGTGCTAAACATTTGAAAAAAGGAGGCGTAGATGACACTCAAGAAAATTTTTATTTTCACAACAATTTGTCTGTTCTGTCTGGGACTGATGGTTGGTCCGGCAATGGCTTTCAAAGGGTCCTATAAAGTCGGGGCTGTTTTCTCTGTAACCGGCAGGGCTTCATTTCTAGGCGACCCCGAAAAGAAAACGGCCGAAATGATCGCTGAACAGATCAACAAGGCCGGCGGCATTAATGGCAAAAAACTGGAGTTGATTGTGTACGACACCGAAGGAGACTCCACCAAGAGCGCGCTGCTAGTCAAAAAGCTCATTGAGCAGGATAAGGTATGTGCGGTTATTGGTCCTTCAACCAGCGGAGAGTCTTTGGCTGTTGTACCATTGGCCCAAAAATATCAAGTGCCGCTGATCTCGTGTGCGGCCAGCTACAAGATTGTGACCGATGAAAAGACCGGCAAGCAGTATCAATGGGTCTTTA
Source organism: Desulfobacteraceae bacterium (assembly GCA_003486165.1). Lineage (GTDB taxonomy): Bacteria > Desulfobacterota > Desulfobacteria > Desulfobacterales > UBA11574 > UBA11574. Next base: position 8,737 of record DNGT01000329.1, on the reverse strand, counting down.
AAACGCCACAATCGGACAGCATGGCGGTGGAGGCCCTTTACAGCCATTTAAAAAAACGTGGTATCTCTAAAGTGGCCATTATGAGCGGGACCACAGGTTTTGGAAAGAGCGGGCGCGGAGAGCTTATAAGGCTTGCGCCTGCGTACGGGATAACCATAGTCGCCGATGAAACTTTCGGGCCAAAAGATACGGATATGACGGCCCAGTTGACCAAAATCAAAGGGATCGTACCCCAGGCAATCATCAGCTGGTCCATCGGTCCGACCCAGGTTTTGGTGCTGCGCAACTGGAAAGATCTGGGAATGACCAACATTCCTTTCTTCCAGAGCCATGGATTCGGTAGCCGCAAAAATATCGAGATGGCCGCAGGAGCGGCAGAGAATGTTTCTGCACCATTAGGCGCCTGCAACACTGCCGAGGCACTGCCGGCCGATCATCCTCAAAAAACAGTTACCATGAAATACAATCAAGACTATATGGCCAAATACAATGAACCTGTGTCTTCTTTTGGTGGTCACGCTTGGGACTCCCTTTATCTAGTAATAAATGCCCTTAAGGCCGTTGGCTGTGACAGGGCAGCGATTAGGGATTTTATCGAAAATACCAAGGGATTTGTCGGCCAGCATGGAATTTTTAACTTCTCGAAAGACGACCATAACGGTCTTACTTGGCAACAATCATTTAATATGATTATCGTGAAGGACGGTGATTGGACTGTGGTTCACTGATCGATCGATTTTAACTGTATCAGCAAGGGAAATAAAAACAGTAAAACGTAATATCGGAGAAGAGGACCGTGCTTGCACGGTCCTCACCTTTTATCGTTAAAGACATATGGAAACCATCACACCGGCCGGACAGGTTTTTCAATATTTAATCACCGGTATCACCGTAGGCAGCATTTATGCTATGGTGGCAGTCGGGTTTAATATTATTTATAATGTGACCGAGATCATCAATTTTGCCCAGGGTGAGTTCGTCATGTTGGGTGGGCTTTTTATGGTTTCTCTGCACGTGGCCATCGGGCTTCCCCTGATTTTGGCATTTCCGGCGACTGTTCTTCTTGTTACCATGGTAGGTGTGATTCTGGATCGGGTGGCCATCAGCCCCATCCGCCGACCCACGGTTTTGAGCCTGATCATTGCAACGATTGCGGCATCCATTCTGCTCAAGGGAACGGCCATGTTTATCTGGGGCAAGGATTCTTTTGACCTGCCGGCCTTTTCCGGGCGCAATCCCATCGTTATTTTCGGAGCGGTCGTTCAGCCCCAATATTTTTGGGTTATCGGATTTTTAATCCTTATTGTCGTCGTATTGACGGTTTTTTTTGAAAAAACGATTGTTGGCAAAGCCATGAGTGCCTGCGCCGATAATGTCGATGCAGCCAAATTGGTCGGTATCAACGCCCAGCGGATGATTCTGTTGTCTTTTGCGCTTTCCGCCGCTATCGGAGCGGTGGCAGGCATTACGGTAACGCCGATATCTCTTATGGAATACGACCGGGGGGCTATGCTGGCGGTAAAGGGATTCGGGGCGGCCATCCTTGGCGGACTGGGAAGTTTTCCGGGGGCAGTCGTCGGCGGGCTTATTATGGGGACCATCGAATCCTTGGGTGCCGGGCTCATCAGTTCCGGATACAAAGACGCCTTTGCATTAATTGTGCTGCTGGTTGTTTTATTTTTCAAGCCCAGCGGGATTCTGGGAAGCATAGAGATCAGCAAGATTAAAAGGTTTTAAGGATGTTACGAATTGGAAAAATTCCCATAGCCCTCTTTGCGCTCTTTATCGTCGCCTTTCCATGGGTCGCCCACGAACTTCCCTTTATAGCAAATTATACCGACCTCATGATCTTTGCAGGGATATACTGCCTGATGACCATNNGCCTATACTTCTGCTATTTTAACGGTCCAGTATGGTTTGAATCCCTGGCCGTGCATATTCATCGGTATGGTCATATCGGCGGTGGTTGCCGTTTTAGTGGGAGCGCCTTCTCTTAAACTAAGAGGGCATTATCTGGCCATGGCAACCCTTGCCTTTGGCATCATCGTGTATATCATTTTCAATGAAGAGACGTCCTGGACCGGAGGTCCGGATGGTATGCCCGGCATTCCGGGTTTGAGTCTGTTCGGATTTGCGTTTGATTCGGTTGAAAAATATTATTACCTGGTGTGGGTTTTTGTTTTTGCTGCCTTTATCTTTACCGTCAATTTAATCCAATCAGGTACCGGACGAGCTTTAAGGGCCATCCATGTCAGTGAACCGGCGGCCAGCGCTATGGGTGTGGATATTTCCAGGTATAAGATACTGGTCTTTGTTTATTCAGCGGTTTTGGCTTCTTTGGCGGGTAGTCTCTATGCGCATTATCTTAATTTTATCAACCCGTCGACCTTTGATCTTTTCTTTTCAATCAAACTTGTGATCATGATTGCGCTGGGTGGGATGTACAATATTTGGGGCGCCATCATTGGCGCCGTTTTTATCACATTTTTAAATTATGAATGGCTGCATTATTTTGAAGAATTCGAGGTCATCATATACGGAGCCATTCTGCTTCTGGTTACCATTTTTTTGCCCAAGGGATTGGCGGGAACTCCGGAAATTGTAAAGAGCTGGTTCAGGGAATAACAGGCCGATGAATTTTGTTGGAGAAGAAAACATTCTGGAAGTCAATCGCTTGGCCATGGCCTTTGGCGGGTTGATGGCGCTCAGCAATCTCAGTTTTCAGGTGAAAAGGGGAATGATCAAGGCCATTATCGGCCCCAACGGTGCAGGCAAGACGACGCTGTTCAATATCATTACCGGATCTTTTCCACCCACAGAAGGATCGGTCATGTTCAAGGGATTGCCCATTGAGCATCTCAAAGCCCACAAGATTGCGGAACGAGGTATCTCCAGGACATTTCAGACCGTGGAACTGTTCGGCAATATGACGGTTCTGGAAAATGTGATGCTGGGCTGTCATACCAGAGTACGATCATCTTTTTTATCTTCGGGGTTTAACCTCCCGCAGTTCAGGCGGAAAGAATCACAGATTAAAGAAAGCGCTATGAAGATTTTAAAATTTATCGGTCTTGCCGATAAGTTCAATGCCCCTGCGGACAGTTTGCCTTTAGGGGAGCAAAAAATACTCGAGATCGGGCGGGCCCTGGCCAGTGAACCGGAACTGATTTGTCTGGATGAACCCGCAGCCGGGTTGAATGAGACCGAGACCTACGTGGCGTCTTCTCTGATCCGGGCTATCAATGCAAAGGGGATCACCGTTCTTTTGGTGGAACACGATATGAAGGTGATCATGAACATATCCGATGAGATTGCGGTGTTGAACTATGGACAGAAGATTGCCGAAGGATCGCCCGAAGAGATACAAAATAACCGAAGGGTTATAGAGGCTTATCTGGGGGGCGAGTAGAAACTATCTCAAAATAATCTTTTGACACAACCTCAGCGTTGGAGCCTCCTTTTAAGTCCTCGACATACTTGAGTATGCTTGCGGGTTAAAACTCGGCTCCGCCTTGATCTTGAATCAACATCTTTGTTTTGAGATGCCTTCTGGTTGGTGAAAAAAATTTGATTTAAAAAATTTTAAATAGCTGTTGATTTATGTGCAACTTCCATGGAATGTTGGAATTTTGGAATAATGAAACGCTGGGATGAGGGAACAATATCAGTCTAATTCCTACAGTAACCCATTATTCCAATTGAGCGAAGCGAGACTTAAACCATGCTAAGGATTGAGGGCTTAAATGCTGGGTATGACAGTATCCAGGTGCTTAAAAATGTCTCTCTAAAGGTGCCGAAAGGAAAAGTGGTTTCCATTATCGGGGCCAACGGGGCCGGCAAATCGACCCTTTTGAAGTCGATCTCAGGTTTGATGAAAATCAGCAAGGGAGGTATTTTTTATAAAGACAGGAATATTGCCGGAATGCCTGCCAACCGGATCGTGGGATTGGGCATATCCCAGGTGCCTGAAGGAAGGCAGATTTTTGCTCATCTAAGCGTTCTGGACAATATACATCTAGGGGCCTATCTCTATTTTAAGCGCAACAACCGCCTTGAGATTAAAGAACGTGTTAATCGTATTTATGAGATTTTCCCCATCCTTGAAACACGTTCCAAACAGATCGCCGGTACACTGTCCGGTGGCGAGCAGCAGATGCTGGCCATTGCCCGTGCTTTAATGGCCCGACCGGAACTGATTCTCTTGGACGAACCCTCCATGGGCATCGCGCCGTTGATCGTTCGCGAAATATTTAACGTCATTCAACAGCTCAATGAATCCGGGACCACGGTTCTGCTTGTGGAACAGAATGCCCGGGTTGCCCTCAAGGTGGCCCATCACTCCTATGTACTTGAAAGGGGCGAAATTGTAATGGAAGGTCTGGCCGGTGAATTACTGCACAATCCCAGGGTGAAAGAAGTTTATCTCGGAGGCTAAATATCTTATGATATCGTACTTTAAACCTTACCGCTTCAGGTATAATTAAATTTTTTCTGAAAGAACTCGTGAATAAGGGCTCGTAATGAAAGAACCTGCCCGGACTATTGATAAAGGTCTCTGTTTAAGCAGGGAGTTTCATCCATAAATCTAAATCGCTGATGGATCTTTCAAAACGATCCCTAATCCACTCAGACAGCTTCCAGTTAAAAATTTAATCACACCGGAACTCCTTTGAAATCGATTTGTTTAAAAGAACTAAAATATTACTCTCATTCTTGTTGTTGAGTTTTCATATATCATGAATCTATCTTTAAAAAAAGTGAGCGCTTTAGGGCTTTGTTCCGGTGGATTGGACAGCATGCTGTCAGGACTGCTTCTGAGAAAACAGGGAATAGCGGTCCAGTGGATAACCTTTGAAACACCGTTTTTTCCATCTGAAAAGGCCAAACAGGCGTCCAAAAATACCGGAATACCGCTTATGGTTGAAAATATAACACCGATTTACCTGAAGATGCTGACAAATCCGAATTGTGGCTATGGGAAACATATGAATCCGTGTATGGACTGTCATGCGTTGATGTTCAACCTGGCGGGAAGGATAATGAAAGAAAAAGGGTTTGATTTTCTTTTCAGCGGTGAAGTGCTGGGTCAGCGTCCCATGTCTCAAACCATGAATTCTCTCCGCTATGTAGAGAAACAATCCGGCTTTGAAGGTTATATTTTACGCCCTTTAAGCGCCAAAAAGCTTCCTGAAACCATTCCCGAACAACAGGGGATGGTAAATAGAGATCTACTGATGGACATATCAGGCAGATCCCGAAAGCCTCAGATGAAACTCGCCAAAGAATTTGGAATTGCGAACTATCCGTCCCCTGCCGGCGGGTGTCTCCTCACGGACAAAGGATATGCATCGCGGCTCAAAGACCTTTTTGAGCACCAGGAAGTCTATGCTGAAAGAGAGCTTCATCTTTTAAAACACGGGCGGCATCTTCGGTTAGACAAGACTACAAAAATAATTGTCGGGCGAACCCAGAAAGATAATGAAAATATACAAAAATACTATGACCCGAATTTGGACACCATTATCAAGGTCAAAACATTTCCTGGTCCCATTGTTTTGATCCCGAACGGTGGTAGAAACGAGATGATGATGCTTGCGGCTTCGATTTGTGCAGGTTACAGCAAGGCTCCGGAAAACACCCCGGTTGAAGTTTCGATGACCGCTCTCCAAGGGCCTGAGACCGTTCGAGTCATCGGTGTCCCGCCGAAAGAAGTCAAGCACTTTCTGATATAGGTATTAAGTCAATTGCTCTAATTCATAAACTTTAGGCACGTTAGTTCACTTTAGGCACTTTAAACTTTACATCTTGTTGTCTTTGAATCGATTTTAAGACCTTGCAATACGTCACCTTGGCTTCCCCGGGTCCATAAAAATCTTCCATAACCGATTCCCGTCGATATCCTCGGTTTTCGTAGAAAGCCCGGGTGCTGTCATACTGAGGGCGTTGAGAGGTTTCCACATAGATGCGTGTTCCGCCGGCCTCTTGAATCAGACGCTCGATTTCTTTCAACAGCCGTTTGCCAAGGCCTCTCCCCTGAAAGTCCGGATGAACCGCAATCCAGTATAAGTCGTAGCTGTCAACCGTACAGGGAATGGGCCCGAAACAACCATATCCGACCAAACGACCATAAGATTCTGCCAGGACAAAACGATAACCGCTGTCAGGTCCCTTTGACAGCCGCTCTTTTACCAGTTCCTCGGCCACATCCACTTCGCTCGGATAAAAGAAACCGGTAACCTCCACCAAACGGCGAATCCTCTCGGGATCGACCGGCTCCAGGTCGTAACGAAACTTGACGCCATGGAGAAAATCCAAACGCAGTTCACCTTTTGGAAATCCATGAACGGCTTCGGCCAGACCTTTGNNCACCACGAGAAAATAAGGATCAAACTGAACTATCCTGCGAATGGCCTTGGCCAAGGCTTGACGATATTTTTTACCATCCACCGCTTCGGACAGGGGAAGATTTAGATTAAAACCGTCACCGTCACCATCTCCCCGCTCATCATCGAATCCCGAAAAATAGGGATATGCAAATTTCGGGTGCCCGTGAATGGAAACCGTCAGCACATCTGATCGGCGGTAGAAAATGTCCTGCTGGCCATTGCCGTGGTGATAATCGATATCCAGAACGGCAACTTTTCCAAAATCAGAAAGGTATTGGGCTGCGGTGGCGGCATTGTTGAAATAGCAGAAGCCCCCGAAAGAATGCCGTTCGGCATGGTGGCCCGGTGGCCGTACCAGGGCATAGGAGACGCGCCGGCCTTCAAGGATCTCATGAGCCGCTGTTAGGGCGCAATCCACACCTCGACGCGCGGCAACATAAGCATTCCGGTTAATGGGGGTGAAGGTGTCGATACAGTAATATCCCGAAAGAACCGAGGGCTCNNGTCCGGAAAACTTTTGGGCTTGATCTGTACAAATATTCCCGATTTATCAAGTTTCCCCAGGATGCTGCGGACTCTGACCGGAGATTCGACATATCCACGCTCATGGACATGATGGATGGCGTGACGGTCCGTGACCACCAGCCCGATCTGTTCCAGAGACTGGCTTTTGACCTGTGGCTGGACCGCTTCGGGTTTGACATACCGGTGGGGCCTGAGTTGTATCGGATTGTCTCGAACGGACTTGACGACCTTTTCCACGTATTCAGTGGGGCAATAGTCTGCATATTTTCGCTCAAGAATGGCCCGCACCACCTTTCGAACATAGGCCGAATCCGGAAGTTTGGGCTGTCCCAGCCCGTCATGGACCAGATGCGGCATACAGGAATCGCCGGGTGTTACCGGCGTTTCATAGGCCGTATTTACAATGGGACGGGCGCTGTACCGCTCATAAAACCTGAGCCTTGCACGATTCTCCTTTAGCAGGGCCTCATCCGGACAGGCTTCCCGGTCGTCCGGCAGGCACTCAAAAAAAAGCCCCTTTGCCTTGAGATCCACAGCTTCCTGCCGAATCACGTCATAAATGGCACTGCCGAGGCCGCCCCTGGTTTTTCCGCTGGCCGTGGCGATCCAGTCTAAATAACAAAAGTTGATCTCGGGTTCATACAAAAGAAACGCAAACCCTAAAACCCGCCTGTGAAAGTTTTCGGCCACAAACAGGATAGAACGAAATTGATGTTTAAAGGGATTGCGGAGCTTTTCCCCGATCTGATCGATCTCTTTATGCGAAACCTCCTTGAAACGGGTCCTGAGAATGTCTTTAACCTGTCGCAAGACCTCCTTGTTTCGAGGAAGAATGTCATCATAAATACGCCGGATACGAAGCATGGAATCACCTCCTTTGGNNCCGGCATCCGGAGAAAGACAGGGGTTGGCGTTGATTTCGAGAATCCATGGACGACCCTGTGAATCCACGCGAAAATCGATGCGAGCATACCCCTTTAATCCAAAGACCTCCCAGCCACGGACAGCCAGATTTTTAAGCTGTTGAAGAAGGGTTGCGTCGGATGAGGGAAAGTCGAACCGTCTGGGAGTGTGATGATATTCGTAGGACGAGCTATCCCACTTTGCCCGGTATCCCACGATGGTCAGTTTTTGTGTGCCGAAATTTTCAAAAATAATCTCCGCCGGAGGAAGCACTTGAATCCCCGACGCTCCCTCGAGAATCGAGAGATTGAATTCCCGCCCTTCGACGAACACTTCGGCAAAGCAACTTCCCCCAAGTTTCGGGGCTCGCTTTTTAAGAATTTGATGCAAGGTCTCAAGGCCTTTATTTTCGACGGGTTCATCATCGTCCAATCCCAGGGAACCGTGCTCCCATGTCGATTTTACCAGCCAGCGTTTTTTTTCCGCTGAGAATAATTTTTTGTTAACGAAGGGCAAATCGCAAGGACTGGGGCCGATCCACTCGGGCGTAGGGAGCCCTGCCAGGACCATTCGTTCTTTTGCCAGTCCCTTGTGGGAGGTAACAAAAATGGACTCTGTGCAAGACCCTGTGTAACATATCCCCATGGCATCCAGAAGACCCGGAAACAGATGGATCAACCGGCCTTGACCATCCAGAGATTCCACCAGATTAAATACCAACTGGGGTTCATAGGCCAGCAGTCGGTTTTTTATGTTTAAAAGATCCAGGGTGCACGGCATCTGAACGACATCGTGGCCCAGTTCTTTCAATGATTGGGAAATGGTCTCTGCTTGGACCAGGACATCCTGTTCATCCGGGCGGTCTTCCGGCGCTATCGCGTTGTGAACCACGGCAATACGCATCAGGTTTCTTTCCTTTTTGG
>DNGT01000253.1 GCA_003486165.1 Desulfobacteraceae bacterium | reverse complement strand
TTGCCGCTATTGAACATGCCGAAAGAATCTTTGATGGCACTTATGGACAGTGTGGCTGCAAACTGGGTGGTCAATGACGGGGTGTGGTTTCAGGCGGTTGAATTTACCAGAGGTATGAATGATGCCAAACGATGTAATGATTCATGCTGGGCTCAATTCTCCCCTTTTGAAGCCTGGGCCATAAAGAATTTTTTGAACCTTCCTGAAAAACCAGGACTCGAGGGTTTAAAAAAGGCCCTGAACTTTCGTGTTCATGCTCGTGTCAACACCCATTCCATTGTCGATGAATCGTCTGACAGTTTTATCTTTCAAATGAATGAATGCCGGGTTCAATCTGCAAGAAAACGCAAAGGGCTTGACGATTACCCGTGTAAATCCGGAGGGCTTGTAGAGCATACGTATTTTGCCAGATCTGTTGATCCAAGAATCCAGACCGAGTGTATCGGCTGTCCGCCGGATGATCATCCTGATGCATGGTACTGCGCATGGCGCTTTAGGATTAAAAACCCGGATGCCACCTGCCAAACGAAGTAATCCCTAACATTTATTCTAAAAAGATAGGATCTCTTTTTGGGGGTATAAACATACAGTTTTAGAATCTTGATCGCACACTTTGATGGTTTGATCTAACTGATCGATGGAAGGCAGGAAACTTAAATTCGGTGAAGGTACGTATCCGTATCGTACATTTGAAATTGGAGGTTCTAAATAAATTGGTATATTCAAGTCTTAGCTGGCTTACACTTCTGTGGTAATTGGGCCATAGGGTACTTCGGGATCGATGTGAAGCACCATTGCCCCACCGGAGAATGCTCGGACATTGCCGTCGGTCGCTGAGACCACAACCGCTGTCGAAGTGGTTCGCTTTGTGACGGCGGCGGCGGCAACATGTCGTGCTCCGAGACCGGTCGGCAGTACTATCCTGACTTTGGGGGAGTTTAAAAAAGTTCCTGCTGTTTGAATGAGACCGTCGCCGCGAATGACAAAGGCCCCGTCGAGCTTTGCCAACTCGACGATAACGTCTTGGATATCGGGATTCGTGAGTCTCCGACTGGCTTCGTCGTGACCTNNAAGGTCTCCCTCCTCCTGATAAACGTCTCTCCCTAATGCACAGACGATAAGGTTCCCCACCGAAACCGTTGAGGATTTAAGCGCCACAGAAACAACGTGGCGAACTTGACTGTATTTGTCGATCGCACGAAGGGGCAGAAGTATTGATTCCAGGCCTGCTTGTGTCAAGACATCGTATGTGTCTCTTTTCGTTGTGGCGGCAATAACGCGAATTTGACCTGTCATACCATGCAGCAGCTTAGCAAACACTCCGGTTTCAGTAGCGCAGATAATGGCATCAGCCTGAGCCACATTGGCCACATTGGCTATCATCCGGGCCAAATCCTCGTCAGTGCGAGCGGTCTTTTTAGGGTTGTTAAATCCACTCATTTTTTGTCGCTCTTTTCATTGTTATTAAATAATTTAAATTAAAAGAGTTGATCAAAATTATCAATATTAAAATCCCTATCCCGAACCGCGAAAAGATGGTTTTTTCGTCCAATGAAAGTTGGATTTTCTTGCAAGTATGTTGAAATCATAAATGATGTCAATAGCATGTGATACNNCGTTACATTTATTTTCGATGTTGTTGAAATAAAATGGACAAAAAAAATCCCAAAGAAACTTGAAAGGAATTACCATGGCAGTTATCACTATATCACGTCAATTCGGTTCCGAAGGGAAAAAAATTGGTCGACGAATTGCAGACACCCTGGGCTACTATTATGCTGATGAAGATATCATCGAAAGGGCCGTAGTGGAGATATATGTCTCTCCTGAAGGGAGAAAAATTTTTGAAGCGGAACCGGGCGACAAATTGAAAAGATTTATCTCCATGTTGAATCCCTTTGGAACGAGTTTAATGGAACTCCCTTTAAGTGATAAAGAGAGATATATTGATGGATATAAGTATGTTGAACTGCTAAACTTAATCATACCCAAGATTGCCANNTATTCAAATTTTAAAAAGAATGGCGAAACGACGGGCCAATCTTTACAGTTACTTCGACAAAAAGGACTATGATGATCCAAAACTTTATGATCTTGTTTTGAACATGAGTTTGCTGAGTATCGATAAAGCCGAAGAACTTATATGTAAGCTGATAAATGGCTAACCGGAAAGATTTGCTACGGACATGATCAACTCAACCCCCTTTTCAATGGGGGTTCGGCCCATGTTCAACGTCAAGTGAAACCAAAGCGAGTCGTCAAATCCCGCCCCGCAAATTGATCTGCGGAACCAATTCAGATTTTTATCTCTTTTTTCTATAAACTCCTGGACGCGGTCCGGGCGTATTTTGTAGTTTTCCAAAGCATATGTTTTTCGCCAATCTATTGGTGCAACCAAACGAATATGATAGCAATTTTTCACATCTTTTAAGAAAAAGTATGCTGCTCGTCCAATAATGACGACATTGTCTTCCCGGGCTGTTTCCAAGATAAGGTTTCCCAGGCTTTTCTGATATTCTACCTCCTCTACTACGCTTTTATCGTATCCCACAATTCGCTCTATATAGGATGTACTGAAGGCCTTTGCGAAAGTGTTGGATATCTGATATGCTCTGCTTTTTTCAAAAGATTCCAATGTTCTTTCCGAAACCTTCAGATCTTCGGCAATTTTTTGAAAAAGAGATTTGTCAACGTACTGGTAGTCTAGTCTCTTTGCAAGTAACCGTCCCAGTTTTCTGCCGCCTGTAGCCATTTCTCTGGTGATCGTGATTACGGCCATATGTGTTTTCTCCTCTATTATTAACTTGAAATTCTATAGTTCATTTAATGTGTTAAAATTATCACATTTGATTTTANNTTTTGAACAAAATTCATCATTTCTGGACAGACACTTAGTAGATGGCCGTGAATTTACATCTGTGATATCTTGGAATAAATAAACGGAAGTTGCCGGTGGGGAAGGAATTTTAACATGCAAAATTCAAGGGAAATCCAAGATGCTTATCTTTGAATTAAAAAAAGGCTCAACGCCGGCCAGTACGTAATAACCAACAATGCTGCCAGCAGCACGATCATAAAGGGTATGGCTGCCTGGTAGAGTTCTGTGATGGATTTATCAAAACGGTAGCTGGCAATAAACAGGTTCATGCCCACGGGCGGCGT
>DNGT01000499.1 GCA_003486165.1 Desulfobacteraceae bacterium | reverse complement strand
TCCACTCAGACAGCTTCCAGCCAAAAATTTTATCATACCTGAAGCTCCTTTGAAATCCATTTGTTCCAAATGCCTAACCTGATACGAGTATTCAACTTACCTTCTTGACTTTCAACCATCATGCGCCTACACTTTGTTCGATATCTGGAATCTCGAAGCTTTTATTTTTATAGTGGTTTTTCGAAACTTACAAGTTTTATTAATAAACGAAGTAGGGCTAACGCATTTGATTTCGGTTAAGCGAAGCGACGGCGTGTTTATCTTGAAAACCGACTGACTGTTTGAAGGGCTTTAGCACGCGTTAGACNNAAGAGATATACGCCGTCGTGGAGCTTTCTCCCTGTATTGGGATTTAAATGCGTTTTCCCTGATAAACGAGGAATGTTCTGTGAAAAATGATATTATCAATAAAATAAAAGATGTTTCCCTTCGAAAAAAGTTTCCCGACGGTTCTTTATATACCAGTATCTCTATTGAACAAATAATAAATCTCTCAGATTTTTTTCAACTCAGCGGACATCAAATCGAAATGGCAGCCCTTGATGAAAACGTCATTCCTGAACATTATGTCCGTAACATGAAAACATTTTCACCAAAGGACCAGTCTATTCTATTAAATTCACGGGCAAGCATCGTTGGTTTAGGGGGACTTGGCGGCGCTGTAACTGAAATTCTCGCTCGCATTGGAATCGGTACACTTACACTGATTGAAGCCGACACATTCGAAGAGAGTAACCTGAACCGGCAATTTTTAAGCACACATCGCCTTCTTGATACATCAAAAATCAAAGCCGCCATTAAAAGGGTCCGTGAAATAAATCCGACGATTACCGTTGAAGGACATGACGAATTGCTTGACAATAACAATGCAGCAAGTCTAACATACAATTCAGATGTTATTGTTGACTGTCTTGACAATATACAAACTCGATTTGTTCTCGAAAGCGCCGCAAAAAAGGTCGGATCACCTCTTGTCTCTGCTGCGGTTGCAGGAGTCTACGGGCATGTCATCAGCATTTTTCCTGAAGACAAGGGGTTAAGGCTAATATACGGTGATTCAGATATTCTTCCACAAAAAGGGGTTGAGGCTTCATTGGGCTGTTTACCGCATGCAGTCACACTCCTTGCAGCTTTGGAAACTTCTGAAGTCGTAAAAATCCTTTTAAAAAAAGGATCTGTCTTAAAGAACAAGCTGTGTATAATAGATCTGATGGATAATATTTTTGAAGTTTTGGATTTACTTTGATTCGGCAATAAACCGAACCATCTGACCAATGACCATGGAGATGATCTCTTTTGGCATAAAACCCTCAGGCATCCATTCCATAACCGTGTCTGTTATCTCCTTTGTACTCTTTTTAATATCTTTCGTTTTTGTGTAAGACGCTTCTATAATATTCCTGGTTTCTATTGCGGCATCTATGGATTTTCGTAGAAAATGTCTGCCGTCGCTGCCAGTCCTTGCACCAAAGTGTTCAGCAAGATAAACCTCTATTTCATATAGGGCCATCTTTTGAAGACTCTCTTGGTACTTGTCAAAATTTGAATTGGCGGCTGTAAATATCTTACCCCCAAAAGGGATGCCTCCTGAATCGGAAGCAAATATCGCTTTTTCTTGGGGTACATATATTGCAATTGAACACGAAGAATGACCCGGAACTTCCATCACTTCCATTGACAGATCATCACAGCTAAGAATATCTCCCTCTTTTACAACATCATCAATATTAATTCTGTCATACTCAGCTACAATATCTTTGTCCTGTTTTACCAGTCCATGTTCAGTCGATAGTATTTGATTTAAAGATGAAATACTTTCCATAACTTCGGGCTTATTCAATAGTTCTTTTGCCCTTGCCGATGCGGTTATTGATACCCATGGCCATCGCCTTTTAAAAAAGGAGACGATTCCACAGTGGTCAAAATGGGAATGGAGTATGATGATCCGTTTTATCTTTTTTTCTTCTATGTTAAAGTTTTTTAGTTGTTTTATAATATCAGGAATAATATAAGCCAGGCCACCCCCAAGCAAAGCAAATTCTTCTGCGCCTTTTAAAAGATAAACACATGATTCTTTTCGTCCAAGAAATAAAATCCTGTCCGTAACGAAACCTGGTTTTTCTACAATCATCTCTTCCTCACTTGACAAATCGTCATGTTCATAGTCTATTCTGACAGGCTCATATAATTTGTCAAGAATGAAGACCTATTTTGCCAGTGCAACACATTTACAATGAAAAAAAACCTCAAAGAAAAAAAGAATGTCTTTTCTCAAACATTTCATGTACAAACTGCCGGCTGTCAGCTCAGGGTTAAACGCATTGAGCCTGAATCTGGAACACGTTTAAAGGATCGCCCCACACTTGTTTTTCTCCATGAAGGCCTCGGTTGCATCGAGATCTGGCGGGATTTCCCGGAAACGCTCTGTGAGTCTTTAGGCTTTTCCGGATTGGTTTACGACCGAAGAGGTTACGGCGGATCCGAAATGTTTGAAGGTCCATGGCCGGTTAATTACTTAGAGATGGAATCTTTAATATACCTGCCAGCCGTGTTAAAGGAATGCAACATTGATAATTCCGTTCTCATCGGACATAGCGATGGGGGGACCATCGCACTCATCGCCGCCGCATCTCACAGCAACCTGGTAAGCGGCATTGTTACAGAAGCAGCACACATTTTTGTTGAACAAATTACCATCGAAGGTATTCGAAGCGCGGTTGAAGCTTTTGAAACCACTTCTCTAAAAGAAAAGTTTGCCCGGTATCACAAAGAACATACGGAGACGATTTTCTACCGGTGGGCCGAAAGATGGCTGTCACCTGAATTTCAAAACTGGAATATCCAAAGCATCCTTCCTAAAATCACCTGCCCTGCTCTCATACTCCAGGGTAAAGATGATGAATACGGAACCACAGCCCAGGTCATGGGCATTGCAGGCCGAGTATCCGGTCCGGTGGATGTTAAACTGATCCCCGACTGCGGCCATATTCCCCATTTTCAGGCTAAAGATACGGTCCTTTCAGAAATGACGCGATTCATCAAGGGGCTTTTTTGACCCGAAACAAAAAAGCCCTGTCTTTTCGGACAAGGCTTTTAAAAAGATACTTTCCTGACAACAGATTCGGGTTAGGCTTTTGACTCTGTGTCTTTTGTTTTTGGGGAGGGTTCTTTCACTTCAGCTGCAGAGTCTTCTGTTTCTTCCGATTCAGCGGGTTCCAAAGTCTCATCTTTAGCTTTTTCCTCCGCATCTTCAGCAATTGTATCGGATTCCAATAATACCGACTTTTCATCAGCCTTAACCTGTTCTATTTTTGTGCCACCCTTCTCCTCTTCGACCGCTGCTTTTTCTTCTTCATCGGCTGTTTTCTTTTCAATATCTTCTTTAATATCTTTTTTCTTGTCAACGCTCTTTTTATCTATTTTGGCCTTTGCCTTTTTTTTCTTTTTTACTTTTTTCTTTTTGTCATCAACGGACAAGACCAGCTCAATCAATGAAATAGGGGCGGCATCTCCCGGTCGCCTTCCAAGCTTAATAACTCGGGTGTAACCTCCTGATCTATCTCCATAGTGTTCGGCAGCTTCAGCAAAGAGTTTATGGACAACTTCTTTTTCTCTGACAATGGAAAGCGCCTGTCGCCTGGCATGAAGATCTCCCCGTTTTGCCAGCGTAATTAAATTATCGGCCCAGCGTCTTAACTCTTTTGCTTTGACGTCTGTTGTACGAATACGTTGATGTTTGAAAAGTGAGGTCACCATATTTCTAAACATGGCGTCCCTGTGACTGCTTGTTCTACTTAATTTTAAACCCGCTTTTCGATGTCTCATTGTCCTGATTACTCTCCTTCCTCTGCAGCTTCCTCGAATGGCTCAAATCCTTCCAGCTTCATTCCAAGAGAAAGGTCCATTTCGCTGAGTACTTCTTTAATCTCATTTAAAGATTTTCTTCCGAAGTTCTTGGTTTTGAGCATCTCTGCTTCTGTCTTACTTACCAACTGATAAATTTTTACAATGTTTGCGTTTTTAAGGCAGTTGGCGCTGCGAACAGAAAGCTCAAGTTCTTCAACGCTTCTATATAGATTCTCATTAAATTTAGGTTTTTCTTTTTCCTCAGCCTTTCTGACAGGCTCCGGCTCAAGCTGTTCATCAAAATTGATAAAAATCGTCATCTGCTCCTTCAATATTTTAGCCGCATAGGAAACTGCATCCTCAGGCATAATACTTCCATCCGTCCAAACCTCAAGGGTTAGTTTGTCATAATCTGTTCTCTGACCGACACGAGCATTCCCCACCACGTATGTTACGCGTTTAATCGGTGAAAAAACAGCATCAACCGGTATAGTGCCAAGAGGTGCATCTTCGTCCTTATTCATTTCAGATAGGGAATAACCTTTACCCATATTTACGGTCATACTCATCTTTAATTTTGCTTTATCTGAAAGTGTTGCAATATGTTGTTCGGGATTCAACACTTCACATCTTCCATCTTCGCTGATGATATCGCCTGCAGTGACCTCCCTCTTTCCCGTCAGATCAATTCGAACAATTTTCGGTTCAGAATCAGAAAGTTTGAAACGAACCTCCTTTAAATTTAGAATAATCTCGGACACATCTTCATATATATCTGGAATAACACTAAATTCATGCATAACACCTTCAAACTTTACGGATGTTATAGCAGCTCCGTACAGAGAGGAAAGAATTATCCTTCTTAATGAATTTCCGATGGTTATACCAAATCCTCTTTCAAGAGGTTCACAAACAAACTTTCCATAGCTGGGTTTGCTAGTTACCTGAACCTTTTTTGGCCTTATCATCTTTTGCCAGTTCATGTACATAAGTTCATTTGACGTCATTATAAATTCTCCAATTTTTTTAAGAGGAATATCGGCAGGATATATGAATGGAACATGAAATTACGACTGTCCAACAGTCCATATTTTACATCCTTCATTTTCAACTACTTAGAATAAAGCTCTACTATAAGTTGTTCCTGAATAGGTGTTGTTATATCCTCACGAGAAGGAAACTCCTTTACCATTCCCTTCATGTTCTCTTTTTCTAAGTCAAGCCACTGCGGAATACCTCTTCGTACCACAGCATCAAGTGCACCTTCTAGAGACTGTATCTTACGGCTCTTTTCTCGAACTTCAACAACATCCCCGATTTTAATTAGATATGACGGAATATTAACTTTTTTTCCATTAATCAGAAAGTGATTGTGCCTTACAAAGTGGCGGCCTTGAGCTCTAGAATTAACAAAGCCCAATCGATAAACAACATTGTCAAGTCTGCGTTCCAAAAATACCAAAAGATTTGTGCCGGTAATGCCTTTCTGATTATCTGCTCTTTCAAAAAATAGNNCCGCGACGTTGCCCGTGCTGACCCGGTGGATAACCGCGTCGATCGAAAGCACATTTATCCGAATAACAGCGGTCTCCCTTAAGAAATAATTTTAAATTTTCACGCCGGCATATCCGGCATACTGAACCTGTATATCGAGCCAAGTATTCCTCCTTAGTCGTTTATTTGTGAATTTGATTATCTCTGTGCCAAAAAGTTCAAGAAAATATTATTACCTTATCACAAATAATTGAATATTTTCGACCATTAAATCTTCTAATATTTACACCCTTCTTCGCTTGGGTGGTCGACAACCATTATGCGGTATAGGCGTTACATCCTTAATCATTAGAACGTTAAATCCTGCAGCCTGCAAGGATCGAAGGGCGGATTCCCGTCCGGAACCCGGGCCCTTAACGTACACCTCTACATTTTTCATCCCGTGTTCCAATGCTTTTTTAGCAGCGTCCTCCGCTGCAACCTGAGCAGCAAATGGTGTGCTCTTTCGTGACCCCTTAAAACCCTGCACTCCCGAACTCGACCAAGCAACGACATTTCCCGCAGGATCTGTAATTGTAACGATCGTATTGTTAAACGTCGACTGAATATGAACGACACCACTAGGTATATTTTTCTTTTCTTTTCGTTTGGTTCGAACTTTTTTTGCCATGGTTTATGCTCCCGACAACGGATTCGTTATCCATCATTGATCATTATCAACTCTGTTAATAAATAACTTTTTATTTTTTCTTAATGCCACCCTTCTTCTTGATGGCTGATCTTCTGGGTCCTTTTCGAGTTCTTGCGTTTGTGCTAGTCCGCTGTCCACGCACCGGCAGTGATTTTCGATGGCGAAGACCTCGGTATGATCCAAGATCCATCAATCTTTTAATATTCATTGAAACTTCGGTACGAAGTTCTCCTTCAACTTTATAATCTTTATCAATTAACTTGCGGATACTGTTTATCTCAGTTTCTGACAAATCATCTGTCTTTGTATCAGCATTAATATTAAGCTGTTGGAGTATTCGCTTTGAAATACATGGACCGATACCATAAATGTATGTAAGTCCCACCTCAATTCGTTTGCGTCTCGGCAAATCTACTCCTGCAATTCTTGCCAAAGCTAATCCTCCTTTTTTATCCTTGCCTTTGTTTGTGTCGCTTATTCTCGCAGATGACCCTGACAACTCCTTTTCTGCGAACGATCTTACACTTGGTGCATATTTTCTTAACAGATGCTCTTACTTTCATTCAAAATACTCCTTCAAATGGGTATATGCCAAAATAGATCAGCCCTATAAAAATAACCTATACCCAACATCGACAACCTTTTATTTTGACCTGTATGTTATTCTTCCACGAGATAGATCATATGGAGAAAGTTCAACCGTGACTTTATCTCCAGGCAATATTTTAATAAAATGCATGCGCATTTTACCTGAGATATGCGCAAGCACCTGGTGCTTATTTTCCAGTTCTACCTTGAACATTGCATTGGGCAATGTCTCGAGGACTACACCTTCAACTTTAATTGCCTCTTCTTTCGGCATATTTTTTGCCCCCTACTTGTTCGCTAAAAAGTGTTAGAATCTTCCTTTCACTCTGGCCCCGCCCTTTTTTAAAAATCCTTCGTAATGTCGGGTCAGCATATGAGATTCTATTTGTTGAATGGTATCTATGGCTACCCCCACAACAATTAAAAGAGCAGTACCGCCAAAATAAAAAGGAACATTAAATTTTGTCATTAAAACAGATGGTAATACGCATACTGCAGAAACATATATAGCCCCGCCTAAAGTAATTCGAGTCAAAACCCTATCGATATAGTCTGCCGTGCGTTTACCCGGACGGATACCTGGAATATATCCACCCTGTTTTTTCATATTATCTGCGACATCGACAGGATTAAAAGTAATGGCAGTATAAAAATAACAGAAAAAGAATATAAACCCGACATATAAGGCTTCATACGCAATGTTACCCGGCATCATGGCTCCAGCCACACGTTGCATCCATGGAACTGCAAAAAAACTGGCCAATGTTGCCGGAAACATTATAATTGATGAAGCAAAAATCGGTGGTATTACACCTGAGGTATTAACCTTTAGCGGCAGATGAGTGCTCTGGCCACCATACATTTTTCGGCCAACGACTCTTTTGGCATACTGAACCGATATCCGCCGCTGNNAATGTATTTCCGGTTGCAGTAGGCATTCGTGCGACAATGCCGGCGAATATAATAAGAGAAATACCGTTGCCGATACCCCGTTCTGTAATCTGTTCACCCAGCCACATAATAAAGGCCGTCCCCGCCGTTAGGGTCATTACTGTCATGAGTCTGAATGCCCATCCGGGGAAAATAACCACCGGGGCTCCACCGGGAGAAGCCATTTTTTCCAGGCCGATACTAATACCGAATCCCTGAATTACGCTGAGCAATATCGTGCCGTAACGGGTGTACTGGGTTATCTTTTTTCTTCCCTGTTCACCCTCTTTAGATAAGCGTTCTAAATGCGGAATTGTCAC
>DNGT01000126.1 GCA_003486165.1 Desulfobacteraceae bacterium | reverse complement strand
TCGATTTATATGCCGTCAAAGCCGAAAAACTGGGTATAACGCTTACATACGAAAAAACAGGTGATATCGCTCCGGCGCCCATTGATTTTGAAAGCATGCACGAATGCCTGACAAACCTTGTGGGCAATGCTATTGATGCCTGTCAGATGAGTGACGAAAATTCGTGTTATGTAAGGGTTCGAATTTTTGAGGAATATAATACGATTATATATGAAGTGGCTGACAACGGCTGCGGTATGGACTATGAGGTAAAGCGCAAGGTTTTTACAACCTTTTTTACCACAAAGGGTTTGGGGGGCTCCGGCTTGGGATTGTTGATGACCAAAAAAATTGTCCACGAGCATGGTGGATCGATAGATTTGAAATCCAAGCCCGGAAAAGGAACAACGTTTAGCATCAGACTTCCACGAAGGCGTTTGCCAAAAATAAATAATAGTAAACCCGGATTGTAATGTTCCGTTGAAATTGGGTGTGGTGATGAACAAAGCCAAACCGCGCCGAATTCTTGGAGATATTTTTTGATGAACTCGAGGAACTTGTGCCTCCAGAGGACATTGTTTACAAACCGATTGATCCGAAACAAATGATGACATTGATTGTACAAATATTATCACATTAGAAAGATAATTTTATTAAATAAAGGAGATTATAAAATGGCACAAGCATCTGAAAAAAAAATTCTAGTCGTGGATGATGAACCGGATGTTCGTAATTTTTTAGCGGCCTGTTTAGAAGATGCCGGTTTTATCGTCGAAACAGCTGTTGACGGCATAGATGCCCTTGAAAAGGTTGAAGCGTTTTCTCCTGATTTAATGACCCTCGATATGGTGATGCCGAGAATGCCCGGGATCAAGGTTATTCGAGAACTGAGAAAACAAAAAAAGTGGGCCAAATTGCCCATCATTATCATCACCGCTCATGCCCGTGATGACATGGGTAGCGACCAGATTAAGGAATTTATGGCCTTGACGGCGAATGTGCGTCCAAAATTTATATTGGATAAACCGATTTCCACAACCAATCTGATCAAAACGACGTGTAAAATTTTAGAGGTAGAGTGGGAAGGTAAAGAAGATATCACCGAAGACATGTCAGATGAACGCGATAAACTTGCAAGATTAATTCGTCAGGCCGATTCGGACACGTTGCGAAAAATACGTGACATGTTAAAAGACAAAAAGGATAAAGAACCTTATTTTCTATTTGAGTAGACAGGAAGGTTCGGCAGATTATTTCTCAACCCGCCAAATGGTTTGGGGGGATATCTGTTTTTTGTCGATCTGTTTTTAGTCAAACCCATTAAACGTTTTTCACCGGTTTCCCATTGACCAGCCCGATCAATCCGCCCAAACTGCCCCTTTTGTTCCAGCCCTGCTGGGGAATTGCCTCCCATCGCTCTTCCGGCGCTTCGTCGAAAATTACCGGTATTGTGCAGCCGAACGTGTTTCAAGGTTGATTTTCTTTGTAATGTTTTGTACTAGTTTTATAAGAGCCTGTTTCAAAACCTACCCATTGGCTAATTGAAATCTTTTACCTAAACTGAACGTTTCAAATTTTTAAATGGAGGATTTTCTATCGTAACGGATATTTTCACGTGGGCGCGGTTCGTTTTACTGGCCGTCAGTGTGCTGCTGTTGATTTTCGTACTCATACGGATGAGATCAGATGGGGGTTCCAAAATTGAACAGGCTGTCCGCGATGAACTGCGTTTCGGGCGCGAAGAATCCGCAAAGCGCGCAAGGGATCTGAGAGAAGAAGTATCTGCAAGTCAAAAGAATATCGTGGACACCACGGTGAAAACCATCGGTGAAATGGGTAAATCACAAAACGATCAACTTGAATCCATTGCCAAACGTATTCAGGAACTGACCGAATCGAATACAGCAGGCATCGAAAAACTTCGAAGCACCGTTGACACACAGTTAAAATATCTGCAGGAAAGCAATGAAAAGAAACTCGATCAAATGCGTCAGACGGTAGACGAAAAACTTCAAAGTACTCTTGAAAAACGCCTTGGAGAATCCTTCAAGCTTGTCAGTGAACGCCTTGAGGCTGTTCAGCATGGCTTGGGAGAGATGCAGAATCTTGCCACAGGGGTGGGTGATTTGAAGAGAGTACTCACAAACGTTAAAGCACGGGGCACCTGGGGAGAAGTCCAACTCGGTGCACTTCTAGAACAAATATTGACCCCGGATCAATATGATAAAAATCTAAATATTAAAGCCGGATCACAAGAGAGTGTTGAATATGCCATCCGGCTGCCCGGAAAAGACGACGCCCTTGAATCCTGTGTTTGGATGCCCATTGACTCAAAGTTTCCCCAGGAAGATTATCTGCGGCTTGTGGAGGCTGCAGATGCTGCCGACGTCGATGCGGTTCAGCGGGCCACAGCCGCGCTCATCCGCTCCGTTCACAGTTCTGCAAAAGAGATTCGTGATAAGTATATCGAACCACCGAAAACCACTGACTTTGCCATAATGTTTTTGCCAACAGAGGGACTTTATGCAGAAGTCCTTCGGCAGCCGGGTCAGGTGGAAAAAATTCAGCAGGATTATCGGATTGTGATCGCCGGCCCCACATCGCTGTCGGCAATTTTGAGCAGTTTGCGCATCGGTTTTCGTACATTGGCCATAGAAAAGCGGTCCAGTGAAGTCTGGAAGATCCTTGCAGCAGTCAAAACAGAATTTGGGAGATTCGGAGATGTTTTAAGCAAGGTCAAGAGACAGTTGAATTCCGCTTCGAATACCATCGATCAAACCGGCTTAAGAACCCGTGCCATGGAGCGCAGGCTGCGGGCGGTGGAGGAACTGCCGCTGGAATCAACAGCAAAAATTCTTGAGTTGCCTGACAACGATGTACAAGAGGTTAATGATTAGATTTAATTTCACCTAAACTGAGCGTTTCAGTTAGACAATCATCCCGATAAAGATCTATACAGCAAAACGATCAATGGTATAACGATGCTCGAGATAAACAACAACCCTTCATAAGAAGTCCAGGCTTCATATCGGGTCTTCCCTTTATTCCGAGCGGTTACATATTTAGAAAGAAACCCCAATCCCATTACCAGCCAGAATACTAACAGCGTTACAACGATCGTCGGTGTGTTCATCTCTGGAAGTGTTCCTTTAGTAAACCTTGTTAATGCTTTAAACCTCTGAATCCTATAGATCGTGGTTGAAGGTAAATTTATATTAATATAGAATTGATGTGATTACAAGGGACTTGTGGAGACGTTTCTAAAATAGAACGCTTACAAAAATCATGTTTTCACGTTGATATCCTAAGTTCATCGGCGGACTGATCTTGCCAGAATCGGATGAAATAGGGTTAAAAGGCGACACCATATTGAAATCCATTTAAAAACATTGTAATCTGAACCAGACATACCGGTAAATGGCAAAGCGAACCAAATCCAAAGAAGGTTAAAAATGACTCCATCTTATCCGGATTTCTCTTATCTGTTTCGTGTTCCGCCTGAAAATCAAGACGATGACATGTCTGTAAGTGTGGTTGAAGACGAAACCGAAGAGAAAACACTGGAGCAAGAGGAATATATCCGCTGCCGTCAATGCCGAAACATCCTCGCGAGTCCTGATGACCGCATCAGCATCCAGGGTGCCCACCAGCATACGTTTGCCAATCCGCATGGCATCGTTTTTGAAATCGGATGTTTCACCGCCGTTAAAGGATGCGGCCATGTGGGTCCCCCGTCAGATGAATTCAGTTGGTTTGCAGGGTATAGCTGGCGGGTGGCTGTTTGTTTCATGTGCCTTACCCATCTGGGTTGGTTCTTCTCCTCTCCTGGGAAAGCGAGTTTTCACGGACTGATTCTGGATCGTCTAATTACCCGATGATTCTGCTCTATTTCAAACTCAGCCTTATTTGATGTCATATAGACAGCTTTTACCCAAAATGGAAAATATATATCTCATCACTACCTGCTACATATAATTGAACATACTACAGCAATGTTGTATGAATAAAAAAGGATTTTATGGCAGCCNNTCTGAAATATCGATTTCCGTGGGGAACAAGAAGGAAATAAAAATACTTTATTACGATTGCCTGCCCCCAAAGGAAAAGCATACGCATTCAAGAACCCTTGAGTTTACATTCATTTAGGATTATAATCGGTTCGTCGAGTTAAAAAAATAGGGTGGGGAGGTTCCCGTCTCATCAGGCCACTTCTCCCGAATACTTTGATGCCCGGAAATGCTCGAACTGGGCTGTGTGCTGAACGAGGGTTTGTATCTTCCTTGTTGGCACGAGGCAGTGAACTGATGGAACAAAATAAGCATGGTCTTCTCAACAGAAGGGTTAAATTTGTAAATTTTGGACAGGTTTGCCTGTTTTTGACATTAATTGTGACTTGGCACGTCAGCGCTCCGGCCCATGCCCAGGCAGAACAGCAGGTTTCGTCAGCTCCCGCCCCCAAGCGTGTCGTGCTTCTGTATGCCTATGGAGACGGATTGCCGGCGTATCAAAAGGCGACCCCCGCCTTTCTTTCCCTAATGACAGCGGGCGGGATAAACCTCAACGACCTGTTCTTTGAATATCTCGATCTGCAGCGCAACCACAGTGCGGAATATCGGCAAAGACTCGCCGATTCGCTCCAATATAAATTTGCCAAGAGCAACGCCGACTTGATTGTTGCCGTGCACACGGAGGCCCTTAATTTTCTCTTGGCCGAGGGCAAGGGACTCTTTCCCGATGCCCCTGTGTTTTCTTATTTAGTTGTTAGGCCGGAATTGATCGAAGCGAAGAACACAGGGCGCCGGATCTTGATACGGCCACAAAGCCTGGACATGAAGGGGACCCTCGAAATAGCCTTGAAGATGTTCTCCCAAACCCGGAGAATCGTCTTTGTAACGGGAACCGCGGCGCAAAGATTGGAATATCAGGCTAAGCGTGATTTTGAGCCCTGGCGCAACAAACTGGAATTCGACTTCACGAGCGATCGATCCGTCGAGGAAATCCTGCAATCGGTTGCGAGCCTCCCACCCCAGTCAATCGTCATCTATTGTAATGTCTTCTCAGACAAGACCGGCCGCACTTTTATCCCCCGGGATGTCGGGAAAATGGTCGCCAAGGCCGCCAATGCTCCGGTTTTTTGCCTCTGGGACACCCT
>DNGT01000147.1 GCA_003486165.1 Desulfobacteraceae bacterium | reverse complement strand
AACCAGCAGGGACCCGGAAAATATCATCAACGAAATCCGCAGTCTTGTAGAATCAGGGGTGCGAGAGGTGACCTTGCTTGGCCAGAATGTTAACAGCTATGGGATGAAAGAAGGCCTTTGCACCTTTCCCGAGCTTTTACGTCGCATTAACGACATTGACGGACTTTTGAGAATCCGGTTTACCACCTCACATCCGAAAGATCTTTCGGAAAATCTTATCCATGCCTTTAAGGATCTTGGCAAATTATGTCATCATATTCATTTGCCGATACAATCGGGTTCAAACTGGATTCTAAAAAGGATGAACCGGAAATATACACGGGAGATATATCTTGAAAAAGTTGATAAACTGCGTAATACTTGTCCTGACATTGCAATTACGTCTGATATAATTGTGGGTTTTCCAGGAGAGAAAAGGACGGATTTTCAAGAAACACTGGATTTGATTAGGACGGTGGAATTTGATGGTTTGTTTGCCTTTAAATATTCTGATCGCCCAAATGCTTCAGCTGCTCGATTTGCGGACAAAGTCACGGAAGATGAGAAGAAACAAAGATTACAGAAGGTTCTGGATCTGCAGGATCAATTCACAACTCGCAAAAACAAAACGCTGAAAGACTCGATTCAGTCGGTCCTTGTGGAAGGTTTCAGCAAAAAACAGTACCAAATCAATGAGCAAAATAGCAGCCTGGATGCCCAGTGGACAGGCCGTACATCAACAAACAAGATTGTAAACTTTTACAATAGTCATGACACGGGTTCCTGTGCTGAAAACGTGATGGGGCGATTGGTTAATGTCAGAATTTTACAAACATTTTCTCATTCACTTTGGGGCGAAGCAAACGGCAAAGAACCAATTTCTTTTGGTTTGAGAGGAGAAAAGAGTTATGTTGCATGAAGTAAACATAGCAAGTATGGCAATAGATCCNNTTCGACCGGCCCATGACCCATGACCTTTTCAAAAATTTTATCGACAATCTGGAGATGGTGGTATCGAAGGTTGAAGTGTGTGATTTAAAAGATAACACATTTTATGCTAGAATATATTTTGTATCAAAAGATAAAAGTTTCGACATGGATGCCCGTCCAAGCGATGCAATTGCCATCGCCCTTCGGTTTGGTGCACCGATTTATGTCGATGATAAAATTTTTGAAAAATCTCAGATGGTCGATGGTGATTATGAAGTCTTAAATAAGAGCGAAGACGGAAAAAAATGGGCGGAATATCTTGAAAACCTTAATCCTGAGGACTTTGGTAAGTACAAAGTATAAAATCGCTTTTCGATCTTATTGAGACTTATATTGCAAACCCGCCGTTTTCATAGATGGTTACCTTTTTACCGGATGCAAGATGGGCGGTAACCCTCTTCTTTTCAGTATTGACGAGGTCCCAGTGGAGGGCTGAATCGTTGAAACCGAGGCTTTTCTTTTTCTCTTGGGTCAATTCTTTTAGATTGCCATTATATGTATCGGCATAAGAAGAACCCAGCGCCAGATGGCAGTTTCCGTATTTACCACCATAGTTCTCATCAAAAAGTGTGTTTGCCATAAAGGTGTTTATCCTTGAGAATCTTTTGTCTGTTAAGGAAAATTCACCCACCTTGTTGGCGCCTTTATCCATGGAGAGCTGTTTAATGACAAAATTTTCTCCCTTTTGTGCGTTGACTTTGACCACAGCGCCTTTTTTAAATTCAAGCGTTACCCCTTTTACATAGTTGCCGCTTCGAAATGAGGGCTGATTTGAAAAGTATATCCCTCGGGTGCCTCTCCAATCCGGTGAAAGAAATATCTCAAAACTCGGGATATTATGACCTGAAATGCCGATCCATTTTCTTTTTTCTCCCGGTGTTATCATGAGATCTATATTTTCTGATTCAACATGATAGGCATTCACATCCATGCTGTTGAGCCATTTTTTAATGGATGTTGCGCTATGAAAAATATCTTGCCAATGTGAAACCGGTGAAATTTTGTTCAGAAAACATGCGTTTACGATTTGGGCTGTATAGGCTTTCATTGAAAGTCTGGCATGTCTGGCCAATTCTTTTGTGGGGAAGACGCACAGGGTCCATCCAAAATCACCGGCCTGATCTCGGGCATCGAGTATGTCACGTAAATCTTTTCGAGCCACAGCAACTTTGCCGATCTTTTTGGGATCTATATGACTCAAATGTGTTATGGATTCAGGCGAATATAGAAAAATGCCGCCATTTAAACGGCTAAAAAG
Organism: Desulfobacteraceae bacterium; assembly: GCA_003486165.1. Lineage (GTDB taxonomy): Bacteria > Desulfobacterota > Desulfobacteria > Desulfobacterales > UBA11574 > UBA11574. The sequence goes on along the minus strand of DNGT01000147.1, from coordinate 308 downwards.
TTCTTTTTCACCGGGAGGCTGGAAAATAATCTGTTTGTTATTTGCGTGTTGAAAAAATTGCTGCTCCATATTTGCGGTGAGGTTGGTGCGCTGGACAGGATGAATTCCCATATTCATAAGTTTTGCGTAAACAATTTCGGCAAGTCGGACAGCAGGCATATCATAACGGATGAGAACAATGTCATTTTTTTTAAATTTGTGGGTTCTGGCAGTTTTAAGCGCCCACAACAATACATCTGCATACCTATCGAGCTGTTTTTGAGTGAACATTATCTTACTCCCGGTTTATTTTTTACTATGGATGATCG
>DNGT01000184.1 GCA_003486165.1 Desulfobacteraceae bacterium | reverse complement strand
AAGTTTTCACATCTACAACATGGGATGAAACCGGACCGGATGGTGACGCTTTATCCTTGTGCTTGTTTTTAGACTTAACCACATCCATCAACAGGCGCCAACCAATATACAAAAGAACAAAACCGACAAAAAATTTGAAATTTTTAGGATTCGGTAAATATTCGATCCTAACCCATGCACCGATAAAAACTCCCGGTAAAGTGCCGATAATGACGGCCCATGTTAACGGCCAGAGCATTCGACCTTCTTTGATGTACCTATAAACGCCGCTTGGAATTGCTACGATGTTGAAAACTTGATTCGTTCCGCTTACCGATGGTGCGGTATATCCCAAAAAACTCACCTGAAAAGGCAAAAGAAGAAATGCGCCGGAGACCCCACCCATAGAGGTGAAAAAAGAAACAAAAAAAGCTACCATAAAGGGAATGATCGGATTTACTTCAACCCCTGATATCGGAAATAACATATAGCCCTCAACCGATAGTCCTCAGCCGAAATAAGTAATACGAATGCTATATATTGTGTTATGTCTGTGGCTTGAGAAATTACTTGTTAATTGTCACGACCACACTAATTTGTCAAACTGATATATCCAACGGATCTAATACCGTTTTAACTGTTTTTCAAAATAGTGATTTCTCCAACTAATACCATCTTCTTAAAGCGGTTATCTCTGATTTCGATGAACACTCCGAGATTCTCAAGATTGAGAGTGGAGCATACGCGGGTCATGGTGCCGGTAAGATATTGGGTAAAGATGGTTCCGGTGGTCAGCCGGAAGGGATATTCGTCATCCGGGGTCTCAGAGGGAGGGTGTAATTAATGGGCTGAAACAACCCCCGACCGTAATCCGGTTTTTTTTACCTTTTAAAGGATTATTTTAAAAAAATAATGCCCAAATCCAATTGTAACAGAATTTTAAAAAGTTTTGTTATTTCAAGGAATAAATGGAAATAAAGGCTGTGGATGCTTTGGTTTTGTCTTCCGTAAATCCAGCAATAATTAGAGCGTTCTTGTAAATGTCCATGGTCCGAACCCGGGTTTCCCAGTCCTTATCCAGAACAACCTGTTTTGAGCAAGGGAACATGGCGCCGGATTCGAATGCCACCTGCTGGAGAAAACCTTTCCATTTCATACGGCCATTATGGAGGGTTTCCTGGCGCCCGCCGATGATCAGACGCCTTGGGAACCCTGCAGGCATCGGTTCCACTACCCGCAATCGTGTAGAACCGGCTCCGGTAAAACGGTATCGCGAAATGAGGTTCATATCCTTGTTATGTGCTTGCCAGATATCCAGCAGCGCATAGGATGTACCCCCCTGATCAATGCGTCCGCCGAGAACCAGTTCCGGGTGCCCGTCTCCGGTCATGTCTGTAACCATGGCATACCGGTACCGGCAGTTACCGAGGTCATTCAGTTGTTTCCAAATCAGGGTCTGATCTGAAAAAACCGCAAAAGCGGCTTGTTCGATATCGTTTTCAACCGTCCGGCCTGCAGCCGCAACTTCCACCGTGCCATCTTGGTTCAGGTCTCCTGCAGCCAAAGCATTTACCCGCAGCTGATAGGTGTTTAATTGGTTTGTTTGAAATCCCTTTAGAGGGGAAAGGTTTCCATTTTCCCCAATTGAAAAAAATCTGATGTCGGCGTGGTCCCGGTCATTACTCCCTGAAAAACCACCGCAAATAATCTCATTTTTCCCATCTTTATTGATGTCAGCCTGGATGAGCGGGTATCCATGGGTATATGACGTTCCGGGATCCGAAAATTCGATGCTATCCTTTAGCTTGAATGCACCATTAAATACATACGAACGGATAAAACCGACTTCCCGGTTTTCAGGACCGGCTTTCCCATTGACAACAATAAGGTATTGGTTGGTTGATGGCGCTTGGATGCAAACAAGAGAACGAATCCGGGTTTTATTATCAGCATTTTTGGGTCCGATACTGAAAACTTCCCGGCTTATTTCTTTATATTTGCCGTTCATGATCGAAAAAGCGATAATCAATGCATCATTTCGATCTTTTTGTTTAATCTGTCCCGCGGCAAGCAAATCCATTCGATCTTCTGGCACAGGCGTAATGGCTTTTACAGCGTAGAATCGCATGTCCGGAATTCGAATGGAAACAACTTCATGCTCGGAAAATGCATAAACCGGGATATGGAAACTTATCACCGCAACAAAAACCAAGAATATTTGTTTCATCGTGTTCTCCTTAAAAATGATATATAGTTCCAACATACAAGGTTGTGCCCGGCCGGGGAAAGCCGTAGGCCTCTTCATATTCCCGGTCAAACAGATTGTCCACGCCCAGATAAATATGCAACCGTTTTTTGAGAAAAGCCTGGTCCAGTTTGAAATTTACCACGGTATAGTCGTTTAGTTTTCGCTTTTCCAGCGGCGTAGTCCGTGAATAAAAGTACTGGTCGGCCACATACATGACGCTGGCATAAGCGGAAAGCCCGAAACCAAAAACATATTGGGTTTCAAACGTCAGCTTATGTTCCGGCCTGTACTGCAATTCGTCCTTTTCGGTATTGGGAGACTTGTCCTTGGTATCCATAAACGTGTAACCGGCCCGCAGCAAGAGATTTTTATAATACCGGGTCTCGGCGGTAAGTTCCACGCCCTGAAAACGATACTTTTCGTTGTTTTCGAAAGTATCCGTGGAATCTACCTTTTCAATGTAATCCTGGACATCAATATAAAATCCGGTCATCGTAAGGGTGGTGCGTTCAAAAAGTCGCTGTTCAATTCCTATTTCGTAATTGTAAGACTTTTCAGGCTTCAAGTCCGGATTCCCGGTGTCTTCCTCGTAAAGCTGGCGAATGGACGGAAACCGGATTTTGCGGGCCGCAGAACCTCTGATGCGGGTATTTTCAAAAACATCGTAATGTAAGCCCGCTAGAAAACCGTAATCATCGTCACTGTCGCCGTTATCTTTGTCCAACCAGTGATGACTGTAGCCGAGCACCAGACCGAATCGATCAAACGGTGACACCTCGTATTCAATCGCGGCAGAATAGATCTTGACCGACCGGTCCTCGCTGAAATTTCGCGTGGTGTAGGTCGTGGCGCCGCCGCCACCGCCGCCGCCTCCACCGCCGCCGCCACCGCCGCCACCACCGCCGGCCGTAACATCCCGGATAACACCGCTGGATTTGAATGCTTGCTCTTCACCACTCAATGCAACAGTAAAAAGGCCCATGGTTTCAAGGTCGGCGGAAGTCTGCAGCGTACCGCCATGGATTTTGGTGGTGTTATTTAAGGCATAGGTGCCTTTAACGTTTGGATCGTCCATGGAATCGTACTGGTTGTCATCATAACGGTTATCATCTTCATCCAGTCGATTGGCAAAGAGCCATCCGCGCACACCAAAAGGTCCCGGTAGATTGCCGTTCACGGAAATTTGACCGGAAAAGCCGTCGTAATTGTCAATTCGATCATACTTGGGGCTGCTGGCGAAGTCATCCGTAATAGTAATCGGCGGCTTACCAAACTCGCCCCGGATTGTGTTGGCAACCAGTCCGATGTCCCAGATATCATTTGGAGCATACCCGACGTTGCCAAAAAGGTTCTTTTGTTTTCTATCGCTGTTTTCCCTCAACCCGCCGTCTTCCTCTGAAGTGGCCTCAAAATCATTGGCCAAGACAAAGCCGTCGCTGTCCAGCGCGCTGCCGCTGACAAAAGCGTCAAACTGGTTCTTGGCTCCCGAGACGCTAAAGCTTCCCAGATTTCGGTTCCGCGCTCCGGTTTCCAGCTTTACAGCTCCCTGAATGCCCTCAGTCCCCTTTTTGGTAATGACGTTAATGACTCCGCCGAGTCCGCCCTGGCCGTACAGCACCGAGTGATTGCCGTAGGACACTTTGATTTTGGCGATATTTTCCACCGGAATGATACTCGGATCGAACTGCCCGTCAAAAGCGGAATTAAATGGAATTCCGTTCAACAGCAGCAACACGTGCCGTGACCGAAAACCCCTCAAATCGACCCGCGGAACGCCGTCGGTTGCGGTGCGAATGTCCAGCCCGGGGAGCAGTTCCAGGGCCTGGTTCAGGGTTCGCACATGCCGCAGGGCGATATCGTCGGCGGTGATTTCCCGCACCGTACCGATGGATTCTACGCCCACCCGTTCGCCGGTAACCACGACTTCGCCAAGGGTGTATGCCGCCGTCTGTTGTGTTTCTGTTTCTGAAAATCCATTGTGAGAAAAACCCAGCAATATTCCAATCACTCCAAAAGCCAACATCCATATTAATCCTCTTCTCATCCATCGCCTCCATATCCAAGTGATTGCAGGTAACCAAAATAGACTCATTTTCAGCCATTTTAAGGATAAATCTCACGTTAAATCAAAGCAGCAAATAACCCTTATGATTTAATATGTCAATGATTTCATTGTGTTATAATTTGTTTTACAATTTATAACTCCAAATTACCAATTATAACAACAAAGCATTGGTGCTTGCAGTTCCGCTTGACCGAAATCCTTAAGGAATGTTCGAGTTGGTGTGCCTCAATAACGGTAANNATTAGGAAACCTATATCTAAATACATCTAATTTGAACTGTTACAATCAACATCCAAGAAAGCAAAACAAAATGAAAAAATTTCTATCAACAAAAGAGGTGGCCCAATTTCTGGGAGTAAACGAAAAAATGGTATACAGCCTGGTTGCAGAAAAAGGGCTGCCAGCAACCAAAGTGACGGGAAAGTGGCTTTTTCCTCGTTATCTGGTAGAACAGTGGCTGGAGAATGAAACCATCAACTTTCCAAAACCAACGATTCTTTTGCCCCCTTACCAGGGCCTTCTGATCATCACCGGGAGTAACGATATTCTTCTTGATCGTGCGATTTCCCTGTTCAATCGCCTGCATCCCGAGCATTTGGCGGTCTTTGGGAACCTGGGAAGCATGGGGGGAATTCGGGCCCTCCGACGCAATCTGTGCCACATTGCATCAAGCCACCTGCTTCAGGAAAACGGGCAGGACTATAATTTCGGCTTTGCCACAGAGGAACTGGAACAGTTGCCGGCAGTGGTCAATTTCTGTCAACGCCAGCAAGGTATTCTGGTCGCCAAGGGGAATCCAAAAGAGATTCAAAAAGTCGCCGATTTAGGGAAACCCGGCATAAAGATCGTCAATCGGTCTTTGGGCACCGGAACCCGGTTGCTTTTTGACGGAGAACTTAAAAAAGCTGGAATCATAGGAGACCAGATCAAAGGGTACCAACTGGAGGTTCAGCGGCACCTGGATGTGGGGCTTGAAGTGTTGTCCGGCAGGGCGGATGCAGGTCCCGGAATCCAGGCAGTGGCAGGTCTGCTGGATCTTGATTTTATACCCTTGCGCTGGGAGCGCTTTGATTTTCTTATCCTCAAGGATCGTTTTTTCGAAAAAGGCGTGCAACTCTTTTTAGGGCTGTTACCTGAAGTCGCCTTTAGGGAGCTGGCTCAAGACCTAAAAGGCTACGATATGAGCCTCTGCTCAAAGATGGTTTTCCCCCAGAAATGAGTGGAGAAAAGGTACGCGTCGATCTTAGATCCCGTATTGCTGGTGAGATCCCGGTTTTTTTATGACTAACTAAAATATTTTGATCCGGAATATGTTGAAAGAGGTATAAATATGAACTGGAAATGGAACGATTTGAATAAAAGAATGGGTCCTGTGATTCTGATTTTCCTTATCCTTTTGCTTCTCCCCTTTGCGGCCAGAGGAGAATCAAAGATCATCAAGATGTCTACAACCACGAGCACAGAGAACTCCGGACTGTTGAATGTCCTGCTTCCCGAATTCACAAAAGAGACCGGTATCAAGGTCAAAGTTTTTCCCAAGGGGACCGGGGCCGCCATCCGCGACGGGATGGAAGGCAACGTGGATGTGATTCTTGTACATGCCAAAGTACTGGAAGAAAAATTTATCTCTGAAGGATACGGCGCCTATCGCTTGGGGATCATGCACAATGACTTCGTGATTCTCGGACCGGCCAATGATCCGGGTGGAATCAAAGGATCGTCCAATGCAGCCGGTGCATTCAGAAAAATTGCCATGACAAAAGCAAAATTTATCTCCCGCGGGGATGACAGCGGCACCCACATCAANNCTTTCGGACCGGGGAACATTCCTTAAATACAAGTATGGAAGAAAGCTTGGTCTTGACCTCGAAATCCTTTACCAGGGAGATCCGGAACTGTTTAACCCGTATGGCATTATACCCGTCAGCCCTAAAAGATTCGCTTATGTTAAATTTGAGTTGGCAGACCAATTTGCCAAATGGTTGGTAACTGAAAAAACACAGGCCCTCATCGCACGTTACAAGATTGCCGGAAAGCAGGCCTTTTTCCCGGATGCAGTGCCGAACGCAAGGTAATACCTCAATTGACCGCTCAATTGAGGTATTAGCTTTTTATAAAAGATAAATCACTGTTATGAATTTTTTAATAGATAGTTTTTTCTCTGCGGTGCTTCTGATCTGGACGCTGGATCACAACCTGATCGAGATTGTGAACGTGTCTTTAAAGGTAAGTTCAGTCTCCACATTCATTTCGGTGTTGCTGGGTGTTCCTACGGGATTTTTAATCGCCTTTTCTGAGTTTCGAGGGAAACGGCTGGTCATTACCATACTGAATACCCTGCTCGCTCTACCCACGGTGGTTATCGGCCTGTTTGTCTACGCCTTTATTTCCAGAAGAGGCATTTTCGGCACTTATGATCTTCTCTATACCCAGAAAGCCATGATTATCGGCCAGGTAATCCTTATTATTCCCATCGTCACCACCCTGACCATCTCCGCCGTAAGCCGTATTGACGACCGTTACCGGAAAGCCGCCTTGACCCTTGGCGCAAATATCAGACAAACTGCATGGGTGATCATCCGTGAAGCNNAATGCCAAAGGATTCACCCGGACCATGACAACGGCCATGGCCTTGGAATATGACAAAGGAGAATTTGTGTTGAGTGTGGCTCTGGGACTCGTGCTCTTAAGTGTCAGTTTTGCCGTCAATATCTTTTGCAATTATTTTCAGGGCAAGGGACGCGGAAATCATTAACATGCTTTACCAGCTAAAGAACATTATCAAGGCCTACAATGGACAGGCCGTTTTAGACCTCAAACGCCTTTCTATTCAAAAAGGTAAGGTGATCGGGCTTCTTGGCCCAAACGGTTCAGGAAAAACGACACTCCTTGAAATTCTGGCTTTTCTTTTGCCTCCAACCTCTGGTGAAGTCTGGTTCAAGCAGGAACAAATCAATTCAAATATGGGCAGACTGATGAAACTGAGGCGCAAGGTGGTTCTTGTTCAGCAACACCCTATCCTCTTTACCACAACGGTTTATAAAAACATCGATTTCCCGCTCAAGATCAGAAGCACGCCCCAAGCAAGAAGAAGCGAAATGGTTAATGAACTGTTGGAGCTGGTGGGCATGACATCGTTCAAGAATGCAAAAGCACACACCCTTTCAGGCGGCCAAACCCAGCGTGTGGCCATTGCCCGGGCACTGGCCTGTTCTCCGGAAGTCATTCTTTTGGATGAACCCATGAGCAGTGTCGATGTTGAAAACCAGATTACCATTGAACGCATCATCCGTGAGATCAATCAGATAAAAGGCATTTCAGTTGTTTTCGCCACCCATGATATGGTCCAGACGTCAAGGATTGCAGATGAAACCCTGTTTCTCTTTGAGGGAAAGGTTGCAAAATCCATATATGAAAATATCTTCAGCGCCCGAATCGAGACCGTCGCAGACGGTCACCAATACTGCATGCTTCCCAACGGATTTAAATTAAGGACACGATCTGAAAAAACAGGGCAGAACCGGATATCCATTTCACCCGCTAAAGTCAGGATCAGCCAAAACAAATGCAGTACCGAAGAAAACACCCGAAAAGGCAAGATCATTCAGCTGAACCAGGAACGGTTCAATGTGCGTGTCCTGGTTGATGTCGGAATACCTTTAAATGTATTGATCCCCAAAGAATCATTCAATCGTCATGAAATGGGAATTGGCGACGACGTCTGGGTAAACTGCCCGGTAGAGAGTATCGACATCTTTTAGCTTTTACATTTGACTCTGAATCTGATATGGTTATTATTATGGTTTTAAGTCTTCAATATGATTNNAGGAAAAAATAAGTAATGGCAAATATTCTTATCATAGATGATGATATTCAGTTCCGGACAATGCTCCGAAAAATGATAGAACGGAATGGATATGAGGTTATCGAAGCTTCTGGCGGTAAAGAGGGGATAAAACTCTATCGGAAGAACCCGACGGATCTCATTATCACGGATCTCATTATGCCGGAAAAAGATGGAATTGAGACCATCCAGGAGTTGAAGAAAGACTTTCCG
>DNGT01000351.1 GCA_003486165.1 Desulfobacteraceae bacterium | reverse complement strand
CGGTCTGCTTGATCACCCAGCCGATAACGGTTAGCGGTGTATTGGTCGGTGTGGGTCGACGAAAGGTCACTTCCAATTTCAGTGCAACCATTAACGCATCTTTACCGGATTTCAGCATCACCGAACGCCCGGCTGTTTCATCCAGTATTGCCGAAACAATACCACCGTGAACAACTCCGGGATAGCCGTTGAAATGACCCGGAACCATTACGGTGGACCTTATCTGCTGTGCCTTATGATCTTCATACCATTTCATTTTCAACGAAAATTCATTCTCAAGCCCGCACAAAAAACACCCGCGAGAATTTTTCTGTTTCAGCATATTTTTTCCTTATGTCATTTTATTATTTACATGATATTCATATGTCTCCTAAAGGTCAAGCATGCCCTTGACCCGGGGATCGGAAAATATTATAAAAACCATAAGACGATCCGAAATAATTATCAGACGAATTGCCGTGGACCAAAATATTACATATGAGCAGATAATCAATTCAACGAACAACGGCATCATTGCAACGGATGTGTCGGGGAAGATTGTCTATATCAACCAACAGGTTGAAAAAATGCTGGGTTGCAATGCTGAAAAGCATACCGGAATTTTTATTTCAGAGCTTCTTCCGATCACCGGCCCGCAAGTCATGGAATGTCTGAAAACCGGTACGTCAAAATGGGGGCACCATGTTATCGGGGAAAAACTCGATATGGTGCTCAATATTACGTTGATTCGCCAGGGGAAACAACTTGGTGGTACCGTGTGCAATTTTCAGGATATGAATCAATTAAAAATTTCACCGGACGAGTTGGAGTCGAGCAATTATTTGAATCAGCAGCTAAAAACAATTTTTAAGGCGTCTCACGACGGGATCTGGGTCTGTGACGGACAAGGCAAGGTGATTGACATCAATGAAGCCTCGGAAAAGTTGAACGGGATTCATGCAACGGATATCATCGGCAAGAATGTGATCGATCTTGTCGATGGTGGTCTGTTTGATCGTTCGGTGACCCTGGAAGTGCTTGAAACCAAACGCCAGGTCAGTGTTATTCAAGAAATAAAACGGACGAAAAAAATTTTGCTGGCAACCGGAACACCTGCTTTTGATGATGAAGGGAACATCTTTCTTGTGGTGGTCAATGAACGGGATATGACACAATTGAATGCCATCCAAAAACAGCTGGAACAGTCCCGTATGGTCACAGAAAAATATAAGAACAAGCTGGCTGAACTCAGCCTTTTGGAGCTGAAAGACCAGGAGATCGTTGCTGAAGATAAGAAGATGCGACAGGTCATGTACCTTGCCCTTAAACTGGCGCATCTCTCTGCATCCGATATTTTGATTTTAGGAGAATCCGGAACCGGCAAGGGACTTTTGGCAAAATTCATTCATAAGAACAGCAATCGGAACAAGAAACCTTTTATTCAGATCAACTGTGCGACCTTACCGGAAAACCTTTTAGAGGCTGAACTTTTCGGTTACGAAAAGGGAGCTTTTACCGGCGCACGACAGGAGGGGAAGGCCGGCCTTTTTGAACTGGCCCACGAAGGGACTCTTTTTCTCGATGAGATCGGCGATTTGCCGCATTCTCTCCAGGCAAAACTTTTGAAATACCTGGATGATCATGAGGTCATGCGTCTGGGAGGACTTAAATCAAAAAAAATTGACTGTACGATTATTGCCGCCACGAATCGAGATCTGGAGGGTCTGGTTCAAAACAAACGGTTTCGAAAGGATCTGTTTTACCGGCTCAATGCTTTTACCATAAGGATTCCGCCACTTCGGGAAAGACCGGATGATATTTTCGAGCTTGTCAGCTTTTACATGAAAAAATACGGGAAAGAATATCGATTAAACCGCAGAATTTCTCCTGATACACTGAAGATGCTGCAGGAGTTCACGTTTCCCGGCAATGTGCGTGAATTGAAAAACATCCTTAAAAAGGCTGTGGTAATGAGTGAACACGAAACCGTTGATGAGATGATCCGTCAAAGTCTTTCAGCCAATGCCGTCCACTGCATCATCCCATCATTTCATACACACCAGGGAGAGGGACTGACAGATCAGATTTTTGATGTAGAGAAGGAAATTTTACAAAATGCCATGGCGTGCTGTAAGTCAACAAGAGAAATGGCACGTTATTTGAAGATCAGCCAACCGACAGTTGTGCGCAAACTGAAAAAACATCGGCTTTATCGAGGTTTGATGCAATAGTGAATCAATAAGTCAATTAACATATTAATATTGCTATAATTATATTTAGTTATGTGCGATTCATAATCAAATCACCCTTAAGGTCTTACTCATGAAAGGATTCGATCTTCTTTTGATCCATATTTGAATCAATCGATTCAAATTTTTACGCCTCAATAAAATGTATAACCTTCTGTAATAAAGCCACTATCTTTATTAAAGTTGATTTCGGCACGATTGTTGCTCAATTAATGAAATCATATTACGAAGCCGCCTATTTTACATCTACCCAAGGAGTTTCCAATGAGCCATTCAAAAAATAAAACACTTAAAGAATTGCGAGACAAATATATACCCCCGGGACATGGCAGCATTACTTCTAGTTATGTGGTATCGGCCAAAGGAGCTATAATTCGGGATGTGGAGGGCCGAGATTTCGTCGACTTTGCCAGTGGCATTGGCGTGATGAATGTCGGGCATTCCCATCCCAAGGTGGTGGCAGCCATCAAAGATCAGGCAGAGAAGTTTACTCATACATGCTTCATGGTTTTACCGTATGAACCGGTTGTGACACTGGCTGAGAAGCTTTGTGCCGTAACGCCAGGCGCTTTTCAGAAAACGGCCCTTTTCATAAACAGCGGAGCCGAAGCAGTTGAAAATGCGGTCAAGATTGCCCGGTACTATACCAAAAGACCTGCGGTCATCGCTTTTGAAAACGGTTATCACGGTCGGACGCTTTTGACTATGAGCCTCACCAGCAAGGTCAAGCCTTATAAGTTCGGCTTCGGTCCTTTTGCACCTGAAGTTTACCGGATGCCGTTTGCTTACTGTTATCGCTGTCCCTTCGGTCTCGATTACCCCGGTTGTGATGTAGCCTGCGCGGATCATTTGAAAGAATTCTTCATCAGTCATGTGGCTGCCGAAAAAACTGCCGCGGTTATTGCAGAGCCAATTACGGGTGAAGGCGGTTTTATAACGCCACCTCCGGAATATTTCCCCAAGCTAATAAAAATATGCCGTGACAACGGGATACTGTTTATCGCTGACGAAATTCAAACCGGTATGGGACGCACCGGCAGGATGTTCGCTATGGAGCACTGGAACGAGGAGCCGGATCTGATGACCGTAGCCAAAAGCCTTGCGGCAGGGATGCCCCTGAGTGCGGTGGTGGGAAGAAAAGAAATGATGGAAGTCGTCCATCCGTTTGGTTTGGGCGGCACTTATGGTGGAAATCCGGTTGCCTGTCGGGCAGGTCTTGCCGTAATGGAAATCTTTGAAGAGGAAAATCTGCTTCAAGCTTCTGAAACTCTGGGGAAAAAGCTAAAAAAGCGCTTTGATGCTTTTCAAAAAGAGTACGAGCTTATTGGGGAGGTCCGGGGAATGGGTCCCATGATGGCGTTGGAATTGGTTAAAGACCGGGAGACCAAGGAGCCCGCGACCGATGAGGCCAAGTCGTTAGTGAAATTCTGTTATGATAAAGGATTGATTATACTGTCCTGCGGCAACTTTGGAAACGTTATTCGAACATTGATGCCCCTCATCATAACAGATGAGCTGCTGGATAGAGGTCTGGCCATAATGGAGGAAGGGCTGACATCCCTCTCAAAATAATATGAAAGCAGGAACCCAACATCGTTCCCCGGTCTTTAAAAAAATCAAGCGTTCGCTCGATCCTGCATACGGTTATCTCATCTTTGAAAGGGCTTTCTCATTCGCGGATAACGATGTGTTTCAGGACATCATCGATGGCATCATGAATTTAAATTTGAGAATCTTTGATTCAAAGATTCACCACGACAAGAACCTTGGATTGTCCCTGCTGGTGGTAAGAATTGATCCCAACAGGGCAGATAATATTATGCAGGACGTTCTCAATATCGGGATACCCAATGATATGACTTTTTATACCTATGGCAGCCGCATTTAACGTCTATGCCGTAAAAAAATAAACAACAATGAACAAAAGGAGGAGCAATCAATGAAAGTTGAATTTAAATTTATGGGAAAATTAACCGTCTTTTTTTCAATCCTTGCTTTAGTCGCCGCCTTGCCGCTATTACCCGCTACAGCGGTGGCAGAAAATGTGGTCAAAGTAGGAAACATTATCCCGCTGTCCGGGCCTTCGGCATCGGTCGGCCAGCAGGGTAAAAACGCCCGTGAGATGGCGGTGGAAGAGATCAATGCTGCCGGTGGTATTAAATCTTTAGGGGGGGCCAAGCTGGAAATGGTTTACGCCGACTCTGAATCCAAACCGGAAAAGGGTGTTGCCGAGGCCGAACGTTTTATTAATACTGAAAAGGTAAATGTGTTAACCGGNNATTCCGTTCATCGTTCCGGTGTCTGTCGCCGACAAAATCACCGAACAGGGTTTCAAGAATGTATTCAGAATTGCAGCCAAAGACAGCTGGTGGACGCGTGACCAGTTTTCCTTTCTCAAGGACATGGAAAAAGAATTTAAGACAACAGTAAAAAAATTGGCCTTTGTTTATGAAAATGGTGACTGGGGCAAAGGATTTGCGGAACAATGGAAGGCCTTGGCCAAAAAAGGAGGGTATAAAATCGTTCTGGATGAACCCTATCCCTCTACATCCACGGACCTGAGTCCCGTAGTTCAAAAGATTAAACGCGCCCTCCCCGACGTGTTGATGCTGGTTTCCAATGCGGCGGACGCAATTTTGCTCACCAATACCCTTGCGGAATATAAGGTCAAGTTAAAAGCCATCATCGCCAGCGGCGGTGGACATGCTGACCCGTCTTTTTTGAAGGCAACAGGGAAAAACGGACAGTATATCTTTGATATCGTTGAATGGGAGACCGACGTCAACAAGCCTGGTGCCAAGGAGGCCAATGCCAAGTATAATGCCAAGTATGGATCNNCAGGCACTGGCGACCACAAATTTGACGGGAGGGCCTGGTATGATCGTCGGCTACGATGCGGTTGAATTCGACAAGACAGGCCAGAACAAGCATGCTGCATTGGTGATGGTTCAGATCAACGATCTGGGCAAGGGTTTGGAACGAATCACCGTATGGCCAAAAAACGCCCGTCGTGCCGGTTATACGCCTATATTTCCCATGCCGAAAAAGTAACCGACAACTTGTCTTTTAAACCGGGAGCGTCGCTCACAAGACGACGCTCCCCCATAATCATTCCTCTTTTCTTATTGAGTTTATAAGATGATCTATATTCTGGAAGATGCGATCAACGGTGTTCTCATGGGGTCGATTTACGGCCTGACAGCCTTAGGGCTGACTCTGATTTTTGGAGTCCTGAAGGTCATTAACTTTGCTCACGGCTCGCTTCTGATGGTCGGTATGTACGCAGCATACTGGGCCATCATATTGACCGGGGTGCATCCATATGTTGCGCTGATTGTCGTCGCTCCTGTAATGTATCTCTTCGGATATTATCTCCAGGACATCGTCATCAAACCCATTTTCAAAGCTGAAAAGGATGTTCGTGAGCCGATTACGGTCATTATCGTAACCACCGGTGTCTGGTATATTCTAGACAACCTTACCCTGCTCATATTCGGCCCGACGTACCGCAATATTCAGGACAATCCTCTTAGAGGAAAAATGTTGGAAATTGGGGAGATGTTTATATCCGTTCCCAAGCTATGGGGATTTGTAACGGCAGTTATCACCGCTGCGGCGATCTTCTGGTTCCTGCAAAAGACTCGCATGGGTCGGGCTATACGGGCCACCAGCCTCGATCGCGAAGCCGCCAGCCTCATGGGCATCAATCAGTTTAAGGTATATAACGTCGCTTTCGGGATCGGAACGGCCACCGCAGGAATTGCGGCGGTTACCCTTGTACCCTTTTATAATATTTTCCCGACTGTCGGGGTGCTCTTCGACATTAAAGGATTCATCATCGTGGTTCTGGGGGGGTTGGGAAGCATCGGCGGAGCGATCCTGGGCGGTATTATCATCGGTTTGATCGAATCCATCGCTCCCCAGTTTATGACGGCCACATGGACGGAAGCCATTGTGTACGGGCTTTTTCTGGTGGTACTTTTCGTTAAACCTTCAGGACTGTTTGGTGTAAAATACGACTGGTAGTTGGTGAAAAATTTTCAACAGGTAAAGGTATGACGCGCAAAAATATAAACACATCGGCTTTTATTTTACTGGGGTTTGTTGCTTTTGGATTGCCTCTGTTGCTCCGGAGTCCGACGTATCTCCATATTATCATTCTGCTTTATTTATATGCCTATCTGACGACGAGCTGGAATCTGGTGGGCGGTTTTGCCGGCGTCCTTCCATTGGGGCACTCCGCTTTTATCGGCATCGGTGCTTATGCATCGACAATTCTGTCCCTTCAGTATGGAATTAGTCCATGGATCGGCATGATCGTAGGCGGCATTCTGGCCGCCATCGTCGGTATTCTAATCGGCTTTCCCACATTTAAAATGCGAGGGGCCTATTTTGCTCTGGCGACCATTGCTTTTGGTGAGGGGATTCGAGTCATGGTCGAAAACATCGATAACCTCGGACCATTAAATATTAATGGTCCGAGAGGGCTGCAGATCCCACCCACCAATATTGGATTTGGCAACTATATGTTTGCCAGCAAGGAGCCTTATTACTATATTATTTTAGTGATGCTCGTGGGCGTTCTCGCATTGACCTATTTTATTTCACGCTCCAAACTCGGCTACTACTTAAACGCAGGGGGTGAAGAACCCGAAGCCGCCATGTCGCTGGGGGTCAACGTAGCCCAGGCCAAGCTCATCGCCATGGCCATGAGTTCCTTTTTGACCGCTTTGGCCGGAACCTTTTACGCCCAATTTACGCTCTATATCCATCCTAAGAGTGTAATGTCGCTGGATTTTTCATTTGAAATCGCCTTCATTGCGCTCATCGGCGGAAGAGGATCCATCGCCGGGCCTGTATTGGGAGCGCTGCTTCTCCGGCCGGTGAGCGATTTTTCACGGATTTACTTTGGTTCAACGCTGCCGGGACTTCACCTGATAATATTCGGCACGGTCCTGATACTTGTCATGATTTTTCAACCTCGCGGTCTACAGGAGCCGCTATCCAAATTTTACAACACGCTTCTTGATCGAATTTCAGGACAAACGCCCCAAAGGGAAGTAAAACATGAATATTCTTGAAATCAACAATCTCGTAAAGGATTTTGGCGGTCTGAGAGCGGTGGATACCCTGAGTCTTTCCATAGAAGAAGGGGAAATTCTGGGTATGATTGGTCCCAATGGCGCCGGGAAATCCACGGCGTTCAATTGTATTGCAGGTGTTTATGCGCCGACAAAGGGTGACGTCTATTTCACCGGCAAAAAGATTAACGGGGTAAGGCCTTGGAACCTTTGTAAAAACGGGTTAGCCCGAACTTTCCAGATTGTCAAACCCTTTCGATCCAAGAGTGTCCTTTACAATGTGATGGTGGGGAGCTTTGTCACTACGGACAAGACCGCAGTGGCCGAGGAAAAAGCGCTGAATGTTCTAAAGATTCTTTCTTTTGAAAACAAGAAGGATGAAAGGGCTGGAAACCTGACCATTGCTGAACTCAAACGCCTGGAAGTTGCCCGTGCGTTGGCCACCGAACCCAAACTGTTGCTGTTCGATGAGGTGATGGCAGGCCTAAGACCTGCTGAAGTTGACGAAATGGTTCAAATTATCAAAAATCTTCGCGATCAGGGGATTACCATTTTTGTGATTGAACACATTATGCGTGCCATAATGGCCCTTTCCGACCGGATCGTGGTGATCCATTTTGGAAAAAAAATTGCTGAAGGTTCTCCTCAAGAGGTTGCCTCAGACGAAAATGTGATCAAAGCCTATTTGGGAGATGAATATGTCGTTTCTTGAGGTGAAAAACATCGATGTTTTTTATGGAGATGTTCAGGTCATTTTTGATCTTTCTCTGGAAGTAATAGAAGGCGAAGTGGTCAGTATTATCGGCGGTAACGGTGCCGGCAAATCTACGCTGTTGAAGACCATTTCCGGGTTGATGAATCCGGCGAGAGGAGAAATTTTATTCGAAGACGCTTTTATTCAATCCACTCCACCGGAAGAAATTGTTGAGCATGGTATTATACAGGTGCCGGAAGGGCGGCGACTGTTTACCTTAATGTCTGTGAAAGACAATCTTATCATCGGGGCTTACAACAGCCGTGCCGAAAAAAAGGTGGATACGACTATGGAAGACGTCTATTCGCTGTTGCCGAAACTTCGAGAAAGAGAGTCCCAACTGGCCATGACCCTGTCCGGAGGAGAACAGCAGATGGTCGCTATTGGCCGGGGGTTAATGGCAAGGCCGAAGTTGTTGATGCTCGATGAACCTTCGTTGGGACTTGCTCCCATCTTAATCAAGGATATTTTCCAGACTGTTAGGAAAATTGCAGATCAAGGCACCACAGTGCTTCTGGTGGAGCAGGATGTAAAACATTCTTTGAGTTTGAGCGACCGCGGGTATGTATTGGAACATGGGCGTATTGCCATGGAAGGTCCGGCCGATGAATTGCTGAATGATCCTCATATCAAAACTGCTTATCTCGGATTATAAACACCTGAACTGAGCGTTTCAAATTTTAAATAAATCTCATTTACTAAAGCAGAGAAGGTGAAGACCATGTTTGGATTTTATGGAAAAGTTCTAAAAATAGATTTGAATAAAGAAGCCTATGATATAGAGACCATAGATGATCATATCCTGAAAACCTTTCTGGGCGGAAGAGGGCTTGCCACCCACCTGCTGCTCCGTCATAACCTGCCGGGCGTAGATCCATTGAGCCCTGAAAACCATTTAATATTTGCCGTCGGTCCCTTGACCGGAAGTGCGATCTGGGGTTCGTGCCGCCACGGCGTATTTACCAAGTCTCCTCAGACCGGCTTTTTTTCCGAATCTTATTCAGGGGGAACGGTCGCTGAATATATGAACGCAACTGGATTCGATGCGATAGTAATTCATGGTGCTGCAAAAAGTCCGGTTTGGTTAGAAGTCTGTGAAGAGGCGGTTTATTTTCATTCTGCAGAAGATCTTTGGGGGCAGGAGACCTTCGAGACCGAAGACCGTGTCAAAGCATGGATCAAAGAACATCGTCCGGAAACAAAAATGAGCGGTGTGGTCTGCATCGGCCCGGCCGGCGAAAACCAAGTCAGCTTTGCGGTTGTCGAAAATGACTACTGGCGCAGTGCCGGTCGAACCGGCGTTGGGGCTGTAGCAGGTTCCAAAAATATCAAAGCCATTGCTTTTTGGGGCAATCGGAAAAAAGAATTTGCCGATGTCGAGTTAATGAAAGATTTTGCTAAATCCATGGCTCAACGCTCAAAAGAAGATGCAGGAGTAAAGGCGTATAAAAGCATGGGCACGCCCATGCTGGTCGATATTATGAATAACGCCGGCGGATTCCCTACTCGGTACTGGCAAAAGGGAAGATATGAACATTCTGACAAAATTAATGCCGGTGCACTTCACGAGCGGTGCAAAGTCCAACCTCATGCCTGCCTGAAATGTTTTATGGCTTGCGGCCGGCTTTCCACCATCAAGGAGGGGAGGCACAAAGGGCTTAAAATTGAAGGACCGGAGTATGAAACCATTTACGCATTTGGCGGTCTTTGTGAAATCGACAGTATCGAAGAAATCGCATATCTAAACGATATCTGCGATCGTCTCGGTATGGACACCATCAGCGGGGGCAACCTG
Organism: Desulfobacteraceae bacterium; assembly: GCA_003486165.1. Lineage (GTDB taxonomy): Bacteria > Desulfobacterota > Desulfobacteria > Desulfobacterales > UBA11574 > UBA11574. The sequence continues at coordinate 1,898 of DNGT01000351.1, read as the reverse complement.
GCGGCATTGACCATTGAAGCCTCCCGTCAGGGGAAAATCGATTACAAGATCGACTACGGAAAGGTCGATGCCATTGCAGAACTTTTAGAAGACATCGCCCAACGCCGCGGGATCGGCGATACCCTAGCCCGGGGCATCAAGTTCACGGCCAAAGAGTGGGATATGGAAGATCAAGCCATTCATGTCAAAGGTCTTGAGCCGGCAGGCTATGATCCAAGGGCGTTAAAAGGGATGGGCCTGGCTTATGGAACATCCGCCAGAGGGGCCTGTCATCTGCGGGCCACATTCTACAAACCCGAACTCAGCGGAATGATCGATCCTGACCGGATCGAAGGGAAGGCAAAGATGTTTACTGAATGGGAGGACCGTCTAACCATTTTCGATGCGATGATTCTGTGTCGCTTCTATCGAGATCTTTATCAGTGGGATGAACTTTCCACCATAATCCAAGCAGCAAGCGGCATGGATCTTACCGTCCAAAGCATGCGAACCGTTGCTGCTGACGTTCTTAATAACATCAGACGGTTTAATTTAAGGGAGGGGCTCACCCCTGAAGATGATCGCATCCCACGGCGATTTTTCAAAGAGGCATTGCCTGAAACCGGTAAAATTATTACCGAAGGTCAAATGAAACAGCTTTTAAACGAATATTATAGAGAACGCGGTTGGAATGAGAAGGGAGAGCCGCCGAAAGAATAATCTATTATACATCCATTCCAAAGAAATTTATCAGNNGAGCGCATAGGAGTAGTTCCGCCTGGCCACTTCATAATTGTAATTGACCATTTTTTCTTTTATTTGGGGCGAGTTTAAAACATCTCTTACCTGTTGAACATTTCTTTTGGTGAGGAATCCGTCCATGACGATCAGATCAAATCCCTTGGGCTCAATGTCCCTGATAAATGTTGCGTATCGGTTGATGAGCAAGGGTTTTTTAAAATAAACCGCTTCTAAAAATGCATTCCCGAATCCTTCATAAAGACTCGGGTAGGTAATGAAATCAGCGTGGGGGTAAATATCCCACAACGACGGATTCGCGTTGTGATTCGATTGAACGTTTAGCGGATCTGATACGCGTGTTTTTACCAACCTTAAATCCACCNNTCATGGGAGATAACCAGCTTGTATTGCGGGTTTTTCAGGCTTTCCACCAATTCAATGGCATGTTCGATTCCCTTGCGCTGGACAATGCGGGTAGGCTGCAGGATGATATGGTCTTGTGGTTCCAGATCCATAGAACCTCGGAAGGCTGCAGTTTGCTCGGCATCTATTTCCGGCGGGTTCTCAAAATCCAAAACATTGGGAATGATGGTAGATGAAATTCCCGTTCGAAGCGCCAGTTCTTCTTGAGCCGCCGAGTTGATCACAACATGTTCGATATTATTTAGGTTAGGCGGAAACGACATTCTCAGATAATCTCCCACAGCGTTCACGGAAAACCGAGACCTTTCCCAATAGAAATCATGGTGATGAGCAATGGTGGGAATCTGGGTTTCGGCGATAATTTCGGTTAAAGCAATTCCCAGTGGAATATGTAACGGGATGGTGAGTACATTCTGAGCAATAAGAAGGTCTATGTGAAATTGTGAAATAAATGTTTGAATCTGTTTTTTTAAAAATACTTTTAATTCAAAAATGGTATCGGTTACAGTGGGGTTTCGCTTTTTATGACCGAATATTCGATCGTTGATCCACTCATTTTGTTCGTGTTTGAAATGGGCTTCGGGGACCAGGAAACTCGTTTTCGGATCTCTGTCCAATTCGCCGGCAAACCAGAAACAGCTGTGTCCGTTTTGTTTTAATACTTTTGACCACTTGCTGGCTTCCATGGTCACACCGTCGGTGCCTGAAAAGCGCGTGGAGATAAAGCCGATGTGCTTTGTCATGATGATTCTTTT